>JBDLIF010000075.1:0-9322 GCA_039714955.1 Pseudomonadota bacterium
AAATCCCGTTTGTGTTTGCCGTAGTTGAAAACATCGATGGGCTCATCCTTCATGATCTTGTGCGCGAACTTGAGCATCGCCATATCGGGCCGGCTCCAAGGTCCATAGACGGTAAAAAAACGCAGACCCGTGGTCGGCAGGCGGTAGAGATGGCTATAGGTATGGGCCATCAGCTCATTGGCCTTTTTGGTGGCGGCATAGAGACTGACCGGATGGTCCACGTTGTCATGCACCGAGAAGGGCATGGAGGTGTTGGCGCCATATACCGAACTGCTGGAGGCGTATACCAGGTGCTGCACGCCATTATGCCGGCAGCCCTCCAGAATATTGCCAAACCCCAGCAGGTTGGAGTCCACATAGGCCAAGGGATTTTCGATGGAGTAGCGCACCCCGGCCTGGGCCGCCAGGTTGACCACCCGATGGGGTTTGTACTGGGTGAAACAGTCGGCTATGCCTTGCCGGTCCTCCAGCTTGAGGCGCAGATCGGTAAAATTGGGATGCTCCTGGGTACGTGCAAGGCGGGTCTTTTTTAGTTCGACATCGTAGTAATCATTCAGACAGTCGATGCTGATGACCTCCTCACCACGCTCCAGCAGTCTGATGGCGAGGGCTGAACCGATAAAGCCGGCACCGCCGGTAAGCAAAACTCTCATTGGGCTACTCGTTGAATGTTATGTGAGTGTAGGAAGGCCTAGGCCTTCAGGTCCTCCACATACCAGCTCATGGCCTCTTCGAGCCCGGCATCAATGCGATGGCTGGGTTCATAACCGAGCAGCTCACGGGCCTTGGATATGTCAGCGAGGGAGTGTCTCAGGTCGCCAGGGCGGAAATCGCGATAGATGGGCTTCACCCCTTCAAGATGCTGGAAATCCCTGGACAGAATCCCGCGGATCTTTTCGTACAGCTGAGTGAGGTTGGTCCGGTCACCGACCGCCACATTATAGAGCTGATCAACTGCGTCTGGATTGCTGGTGGTGGCGGCCAAAAGATTGGCCTGAACCGCGTTGTCGATATAACAGAAGTCTCGACTGGTCTCTCCGTCACCGTTGATATAGACCTCTTTGTCATGGATCAGGGCGCTCACCCATTTTGGAATCACCGCGGCATAGGCGCCATTCGGGTCCTGACGCCTGCCGAATATATTGAAGTAACGCAGGCCGATGCTTTTGAACCCATAACAGCGGGCGAACACGTTTGCATACTGTTCATTGACCAGCTTGGTGACCGCATAGGGCGACAAGGGATTACCGATGTGCTCTTCCATCTTCGGCAGGTCTGGATGGTCACCATAGGTCGAGCTGGAAGCGGCATAGACGAAACGTTTGACCCGGGCCTCCCGGGCGGCCACCAGCATGTTCAGAAAACCGCTGATGTTGTTCTCGTTGGTATTGATCGGATCATCGAGGGAACGGGGGACGGAACCGAGCGCCGCCTGATGTAGCACATAATCGACCCCCTCACTGGCCTGTCTGCAGGCTTCAAGTGAGCGGATGTCGCTCTCGATGAAGGTGAAATTATCCCACTGTTCCGCTGAAACCTCGTATTGGACCTTGTCGAAGTTATAGCTATGGCCGGTCGAGAAGTTGTCCAGCCCCACTACCTTCTGATTGAGGTTCAACAGGGTCTCCAGCAGGTTGGAGCCAATGAATCCGGCCGCTCCGGTAATCAACCAGGTTGCCTGCCTGGCGAGGAGTTGCTGTTTCAGTGCCGCGTAGTTATTCATGAGCTTCCTTTATAGAATGATGGTCAGAGCCGGGCATCCACATCCGCCGCGGGCAGCAGGTTTTTCACATCGAACAGCACACCGTTTTCCTTACACAAGGCGCGTATCCTTTTACTGCCCATCTCCGCGAACTGCCTGTGGGGAACTGCCAGGATGACCGCCTCGTATTCCCCATCGATCAGTTGCTTGATCGGTCTCAGAGCATACTCATGATGGGCATCATCCGGATCGGCCCAGGGATCATACACATCGACCTTGGCCCCATAATCCTCGAATTCCGAGATGATATCCACCACGCGGGTATTCCGCAGATCCGGGCAGTTCTCCTTGAAGGTCAGCCCCAGCACCAGGACCTTGCTGTTGCTGGTCGCAATGCCCCGCTTCATCATGAGTTTGACGGTGGAGTGGACCACATAGGCCCCCATGCTATCGTTGAGACGACGTCCCGCCAGGATGATTTCGGGTTGATAACCGATGGATTGGGCCTTGTGGGTCAGATAGTAGGGATCCACGCCGATGCAATGGCCTCCCACCAGGCCCGGGCGGAACGGCAGAAAATTCCACTTGCTGCCCGCTGCTTCCAGCACCTCCAGGGTATCTATCCCCAAGCGGTTGAAGATCAGCGCCAGTTCGTTGATGAGGGCGATATTTACATCCCGCTGGGTGTTCTCGATGACCTTTGCCGCCTCCGCCACCTTGATGCTGCTGGCCTTGTGGGTGCCCGCGGTGATGATGCTGCGATAGAGATCGTCCACGAAATCGGCCACCGCCGGTGTCGAGCCCGAGGTCACCTTTTTAATCGTGCTCAGCCGATGTTCCTTATCACCAGGATTGATGCGTTCCGGGCTGTAGCCAACATAAAAGTCCCGGTTGAATTTCAGGCCTGAATCGGCCTCCATGATGGGCACGCACTCCTCTTCGGTGGCGCCAGGATAGACCGTGGACTCGAAGATGGCTATATCACCCGGCTTCAGCACCTTTCCCAGGGCGTGACTGGCACCTATCAGGGGAGAGAGGTCCGGCTGTTTGTGTTGATTGACGGGGGTGGGGACAGTGACGATAAAGACATTACAGTCCCTGATCTCCTCCAGCCGGTTCGTGTAGCTGAGATGGGGTACAGCTTGCAGTTCTTCGGGTTCCACTTCCAGGGAGCTGTCCCGTCCCTCGGTCAACTCCATGATCCTGGCTTCATCGATATCGAAACCCATGGTCGGATATCGCTTGCCAAGTTCCACCGCCAGCGGTAGTCCCACATAGCCGAGACCGATGACACCGATGCGAGTCTTTGCAAGATCTAACATGCTGAAATACCTAACTAACTGTGGATGATTATCGTTTTCTGCATTTTTAAAGGTATATTATCTTTACAGATGTTTGTCCCTTCGTGTATCGCTAAGCATATATCGGCGCTTGACGGACAAAATCGAAGCAGAGGGAAAACGTCAAGATCATAGCCGTTAGTTCAGGGTAATGCGAGGTAAAGCTTGACCCCACATTGACAGGTGGAATTTCGGGAGGCAGACTCTCTTCCTCCAAGATGGAAGCCACTAATTTATAATAAAACATTGATGTAGAGGTAGAGAAATGAAAGGATCCAAGGCCCTCTTTTTGTCGCTCTTGTTAGGCCTCAGCCCGTTGGGTAGTGCATACAGCAAGGACAAAGTGACCATGGCGTCTGAAGTTCCATTTGAAAGGGCATTGAGTGTCCCCAACAACATTCGGGTGGAATGCAATCTGAATAACAAGCTGCATGATTACATCCAATCTCAGCTTGAAATGAATGATGTGGAAGTCGTCTCAGTTGAAGACATTGCCAAAGCTAAAGGAAGGATTTTGGACGTGAAGATCAGTGACGCCAGGGGTTGGGGTGGAAGTGGCTGGTCTGGTCCCAAGTTTATGGAGCTTTCCGGAACCCTGAAAGAGAATGGCAAGAAAACAGGCAGTTTCACGGCGGGTGACCATTCGATTGGTGGTGGTTTCAGTGGTTTTGTGTTTAAAGGGACCTGCTACATATTTGATGTCATTGCGCAGGAAATAGCCAAGGATATTGGTGTTTGGTACGCAAACGGCCATGCAGTAGGGGCGCGCCTGGGAAAATAGCGCCGAACATTGAACCGGATGTCAGAATCCTCTCCCACTGACCAGGCAATTGCCCTGATTGCGCTGCATGCCGGCTACAGCCACTCCTCCTTGGCACTGCACTCCATTGCGGCCTTTTCCGCCGATCAGGCTTACTACCCTAAGATCCAGATAGTTGAGTCGTTGGTAAACAAAAGCCAGCAGCAGCTGTTGGAACAACTGGTGGCGCTGCAACCCGCGGTGATTGGCTTCTCCACCTATCTGTGGAATATCCAGGTCTGCCTGCGCCTGGCGGGTCTGTTGGATCAGCTGCTGCCGGAATGCCTGATTCTGCTGGGCGGGCCGGAGGCGGGGCCCAAAGGTGAGAAACTGCTGGCGCAGCATCCCGAGCTCGATTTCGTCATCGACGGTGAGGGGGAGGCAGCCTTTCGCGACCTGCTGCGCTGGCACCTCTACGCGGATGGGGAACTCGCTGGCATCCCGGGACTGATCCACAGAGAAACGAACGGGATTGAGCGAAATCCGCTCCAGACCCTGCCGGTGGAGCAGATTCCCACGCCCGTCACCAGCGCTACGATGGACTTCAGCAAGCCGCTGGTCTACTGGGAGACCTCCCGTGGCTGCCCCTTTAAATGTACTTTTTGTACCAGCGCCACCGAGCGGCTGCGCGCCTTTCCCCTGGAGCGCATCGAGGCCGATCTTGCGGTGCTCGAAGGACTGAGTAACAAGACCATCAAACTGCTGGATCGCAGTTTTCATCTGGGTAAGGAGCGCACCGTCAAACTGCTCGAGCGCTTTGCCGCCACCCCTGAGGGGCTGCGTTTTCACCTGGAACTCAATCCGGACCGTATCTCGGCGGAGGCTATGGGGATCTTCCGGCGGGCGGCACCGGGCAAGTTTCAGTTCGAGATCGGTCTGCAGACCCTGACCGAGAACGTGTTGAATGCCATCGAACGCCGTATGCGGATCCCCCTGGCGTTGGAGAATATCCGGGAGCTGGTGGAGATGGCCCGCCACCCGGTGCATCTCGACCTGATCCTGGGGTTGCCCGGGGAGGACGCCGCCCACTGCCGGGACTCCCTCAACCGGGTCTTCCGGCTGTATGCGGAGCATCTGCAGCTGGGTACCCTCAAGCTGTTGCCAGGCACACCCCTGCTGGCGCAGGCCGAGCAGTTTGGCTACCGTTGGGACCGGGAGCCCCCCTACGAGGTACTCTCCCATCCGCTGCTGAGCTTCCAGGAGATTGCCCGCTTCAAGCGCTATGCAGAATTGCTGGAGCGGCTGTGGAACAGCGGCTATCTGGTCTCGACCCTGATCCGGCTGGTCGCCGGTTATTTCCACGACCAGCTGGCCGACTGCTTCGATGCGCTGCTTGAGCGGGTGGGGGAGGGTATTGCCCGGGACAACCTGCAGCCCGACAGCCTGTTTGGTCTGATCAGCGGATTTCTCGAACCCATGCTGGCGGATGATCGGCTGCTGCGGGAGCTGCTGTTGTGGGACTACAGCCAGTTCAGCCTGGTCAACAACAAGACCCCGGCATGGATCGCGCAGCGGTTGCAGCAAAGTGTGGCACTCCCGGTGGCGGGCAGCCGCCGTCGATTACCGGTGCTTGAGCTCTCCGCGGAGGCCGTGGGGATCATCAACCGACATCGGCTGGAACGGCTGGAGCCGGGTCACTACGCGGTCTGGCCGCGGCAGCACAAAAAGGCTAAGCCGGTGGAGATCATCCGGGTCCCTCGGCCTGAACCCTGAGGGCGGTCTCGCGGGTCGCCGGGTCTGCATAACGCATGACCAGCCCGCCAATAAGCTCGCGCAGCGCTTTCTCCACCTCCGTGCGTCCCGTCAGGCTGAAGCCCGCCGCGCAGGCTTGCCAGTCCCGGTTCTGCAACACCTTCATCACCAGCAGTTCGGCCTGATCGGCCGCCAGGTGTGAGTCGGCCAGGGCTCGGAGGACCAGCGCCTCGATTGGCGGCAGGCTGGTCTCATAGCCCCGCTGGGCGAAGGCAAAGCCGATCAGGTCGAGCCAATCCTCAGCGGTCAGCGGAGGCGACAGGCCGGCAGGAGGTTGCGCCAGCAGGGCACAGGCCAGTCCGGTGTCCAGGGTCCTCAGGGGATCGGTCAAGAGTCGGGGCAGTTGCCGGTGGAAGCGCTCCCGGGCGCTGTGAAAGAGCTGTTCGCCTGCGGGGGTGAAGGGGTGCAGCATGATGACCGACTGGGCACCGCTGCTGGCACCCCGGCGCAGCCCGATTCGCAGCGGATGGAGTTGGTTGCCGCGCCAGAACCTCAGCAGCTCCGGGGTGGCGCCAAAGCTGCTGCCCAGATAGTCCAGTCCGGCCACCTGAGTATGCCGCCGGATCTCCTGCACCAGCCGGCTGCCCAGGCCCCGCCGCTGCAGCGCCGGATGCACCGCGATGCGCATGATCCTGGCACCCCGCAGCCGCGCACCGCTCTCCAGGCCTAGATGGGCGGCCAGGGACTGGGCCAGCAGATGGCCCCGGGGTCGCCGGTAACCGGCCCAGATGGCGTGGGCCGTGGCCGGATCGAAGCCACCCTCCACGGCCAGCAGCGCGGTGGCGACTATCCGGCCCCGGTATCTCAGGGCAAACAGGGTCAGGTTGGGTCCATCCAGCAGCTGGCGCAGATCGAAGGGGGTGGTGCGATAGTGGGCCAGCACCAGCAGGCCGAAAAGATCGGTGAGATCCTGTTCGTTTTCCGCCAGGCCATCCCGCTCCAGGGTTTCGCAGCTGCACTGGTCAGACCGGGCGGCGCTGATGAGCTCATCGGGGGCGGGAGCGGCATCCAGCGCCAGGGCCCGAAACAGCCAGCGCTCCAGGGGATCGTCGGGTGCCCAGCGGATCGGCGTCTCCAGGCGGATCTCCCGCCACTGGGGGAAACGTCGATCCAGCACCCGGCGGAAGCGCAGGGCGAACCCCCGGCCGGTGCCCTCGTAGCCGTGGATGGTGGTGGCGAAGGCGATGCGGGGGTAGTGATCCAGCAGCCCTTCCAGCATCGGTGTGGGGATGGCGGCGGCCTCGTCCACCAGCAGCAGGTCGGCCGGCTGGGGATGCCGCAGCAGGTGGTCCGGCGCGCTGTAGCTGAGCCTGGACTCACCCAGATGCAGCGAGCCTTTGCTGGTCTGCGCCTCCGGCAGCAGCCGGCTGGCCTGTTCGAACAGGCTGCTGGTCGAGCGCTGTCTGGGTGCGGTGACCAGAATGCTTCGACGGCCCGATTTCAGCAGTCTGGCAGCCGCGATACCCAGGGCGGCAGACTTGCCTCTGCCCCGGTCCGAGATCAGCACCACCGGCCTTCGCCGGTGCCCGGTGACGACATGTTTCACCGCCTCAACGGCCTGCGCCTGATCGGTCGTGCGGCATTCCGGATCGGCCGGTTTGGATGGGTGAAAAGCTGGTGTGACGCTCGGCGGCGATGGCATCTCCTCCCCCTCTTCGATGCAGATCACCGACGGGTCGTTGCCGATTTGCCTGGCGAGCCGGCCCAGAAACCGGCCTGTCACCCGGGAGCTGGGGCAGCCCGCCACCGCCATGCGGGCACGCTCGGGATCAGCAAAGCCGGACCACTCAGACAGGGGGGGCGTCAGCAGGATCAGCAGGCCGCCCCCCCGCAGGGTACCGGTCAGGGCGCCGAAGGCGTCCGCGTCGAAACCGCTGAAGCTGTCGTAGACCAACACCCCTGTCTCGGCGCCGAGGAGTGCAGCGGCTTGCCGGTTCATCAGCTGGGGGATGTCAGCGGGAACCGACTCCCCGACCCAAAGTGGCTGGTCGCAAGCGAGGTTTGCCAGCAACGCTTCCGCTCTGGTGCGTCCCCAATCTCGGCTGCCGGCCAGTACCAGCAGGTAGCGATGAAATCCCTCCGTTGCGATATGTTGAAGCCTGCCGGCCAATTCGAGCAGCGCTTCACTCTTGTGCATGGTCAAAGCGGGAAGTTCTGCCTTGGCGTCTACCAGGCGCTCAAACCCGCTTTCCGGCCAGGGTCCGGGTGATGAAACCCTTGATCTCCTGGCTGTCCGCCTCCAGCAGTGCGCAGCGGGTCTCTCTCTCCATCAATCCCCGCAGGGAGGGAGGCGGGGGTGCCTGCATGCCAATGGCCTGTTTGACCGCATCGCCGAACTTGGCCGGATCGGCGGTGGCCAGACAGACCGCATCGGGGAAGTCCCGCGCGGCCCTGACACCGACTGCCGAGTGGGGATCGAGTATGTAACCGCAGGCTTCGTAGCTGGTCTTGATCTGTGCCAGGGTCTCCTCCTCGCTCACCGCCTGGGCGAGGAATATCCTTGCCACCTCCCGCTGTTTTTCGGCAGGAACCTCCAGTTTTCCCTCACGGGACATCTGTTCCATCAGCTCCCGCACCCTGGCCGGGTCCTCATCCAGCAGAAAGTAGAGATAGCGTTCGAAGTTGGAGGATATCTGGATATCCATGGAGGGGCTGATGGTGTGGTGCACCGTCTGGGCCCGGTAGACGCCGCTGTTGATGAAACGGCTGAGGATGTCGTTGCGGTTGGTGGCCAGGATCAGACGCTCTACCGGCAGACCCATGCGCAGGGCCACGTAACCGGCAAAGATGTCACCGAAATTGCCGGTGGGCACCGAAAAGCTGATCTTGCGGGTTGCGTCGCCACCGGTCAGTCTGCCCCAGGCGTAGAAGTAGTAGACCACCTGGGCGAGGATGCGCGCCCAGTTGATGGAGTTGACCGCACCCAGGCTGTACGCCTGCTTGAATTCCAGGTCGTTGAACAGCGCCTTGACGATGCGCTGGCCATCGTCGAAATTGCCCTTGATGGCGATGTTGTGCACGTTCTCGTCCAGCACCGTGGTCATCTGGCGCTCCTGGATGGGAGAGACCCGGTTGTGGGGGTGCAGAATAAAGATGTCGATGCGGGCCTTGCCGCGCACCCCGTAGATGGCGGCGGAGCCGGTATCACCGGAGGTGGCGCCGAGGATGTTCAGCCGTCCGCCGTTGCGTTCCAGGAGGAGTTCGAACAGGTTGCCCAGGAACTGCAGGGCAACGTCCTTGAAGGCGGCGGTGGGGCCGTGGAACAGTTCCAGGATGTGATGGGTCCCGGCCTCGACAACCGGTGTCACCTCCGGGTGACCGAAGCTGGTATAGGAGCGCTCGACCAGTCCGCTCAGCTCCTCACGGCCGATGTCCTCCGCCACATAGGGCAGCATCACCTCCACTGCCAGTTCCTGGAATGACAAGCCTGCCCAGTGCTTGAGTCTCTCCCCGTCGATCCGCGGGAAAGATTCCGGCAGCAGGAGACCACCGTCGGTGGCCAGTCCCATCATCACGGCCTGGGAGAAGCTCAGCGGCTCCACGCCACCTCGGGTGCTCACATAACGCATGCTCGTTTATCCTGGATTCGCTAGAGAGAGAGCGGAAAATTATATCAGCCGTCACCGCTAACAACAGAGCTATCTGGTCGTTTCCGAACGCTTCGGAGACGAATCCGCGGCCTTTAGATTACGGTGACAGTTTATTAAACACACAAAATATATCAAACTG
>JBDLIF010000076.1:0-9320 GCA_039714955.1 Pseudomonadota bacterium
CTTGAGGAACTTGCGTGGATCGAAGTTGCTTTTGTTCTCTTCCAGGTGGCGACGGATGGAACCGGTAGAAGCCATACGCAGATCGGTGTCGATGTTAACCTTGCGCACACCGGACTTGATGCCCTCTACGATCTCTTCCACGGGTACACCATAGGTCTGACCCATATCACCACCGAAGTCGTTGATGATCTTCAGCCACTCCTGAGGCACGGAAGAGGAGCCGTGCATGACCAGATGGGTATTGGGAATGCGCGCGTGGATCTCCTTGATGCGGTCGATGCGCAGGATCTCGCCAGTCGGCTCCTGGGTGAACTTATAGGCACCGTGTGAGGTACCAATGGCGATGGCCAAGGCATCAACGCCGGTCTTATCAACGAAGTCCGCGGCCTCTTCAACACCGGTCAGCAGCTGGTCCATGTCCAGCTTGCCCTCAGCTCCGTGACCATCTTCTTCACCCATTTCACCGGTCTCCAGGGAGCCCAGACATCCCAGCTCGCCCTCTACGGAAACGCCGCCAGCATGGGCCATATCCACAACGGCCTTGGTCACATCAACGTTGTACTCGTAGGAGGAAGGAGTCTTGGCATCGGTCATCAGAGAGCCGTCCATCATAACGGAGCTGAAGCCGGACTGAATGGAGCGCAGACAGATGGCAGGAGAAGCGCCATGGTCCTGGTGCATACACACGGGGATGTGCGGATACTGTTCGATGGCGGCCTCGATCAGGTGGCGCAGGAAGGGCTCACCGGCATAGGAACGCGCACCCGCGGAACCCTGCAGGATAACGGGACTGTTTGTTGCATCGGCAGCCTGCATGATGGCATGCACCTGTTCCATGTTGTTGACGTTGAATGCCGGCAGCCCGTAGCTGTTTTCAGCAGCGTGGTCCAGCAGTTGGCGCAGGGAAATCAGAGCCATGATAGCCTCCTCTGTTAGTTAAGTTTACTCAGATAACATCTCTGTCAGGAATCCAGCGCCTGACTCAATCTTCATGGGTGACGATATGTTCGCCCACCCGCATCACCTTCATGATGTTCGTCTGCCCCTCGACACCCGAACGATCACCCTTGGTGATGATGACCAGATCATTCTCCCGGACTTCACCCCGGCGCAGCAGCTCATCGATGACCTCCATGTTGACCTCGTCGATGTTGGTGCTGGCCACATCGAAACTGACCGGATAGACACCCCGGTACAAGGTCACCTTGCGGCGTGTCTCGACATTGCGGGTCAGGGCATAGATGGGGATGCCGGAGCTGATGCGGGACATCCATTTCACGGTGGAACCAGACTCGGTCAGGGCCGCAATCGCGGTCACTCCGAGATGATTCGCGGTGTACATGGTCGCCATGGCGATGGCCTCGTCGACCCGCCCGAAGACCGAGTCGATGCGATGTTGGGAGAGGCGTGCCAAGGCCTGTTTTTCCGCCTCGATACAGACCCGATCCATCGCCTCCACCACCTTGTGGGGCTTCTTGCCGATCGAGGTCTCGGCGGACAGCATGACTGCGTCGGTACCATCCAGCACCGCGTTCGCCACATCGAAGACCTCTGCCCGGGTCGGGAACGGATTTTCGATCATCGATTGCATCATCTGGGTGGCGGTGATCACCACACTGTTGAGGCGCCGGGCCTCCTTGATCAACACCTTCTGCACAGCCGGCAGTTCAGCATCACCGATCTCAACACCCAGATCACCACGGGCAACCATGATGGCATCCGAGGCCTCGATGATCTCCTGGATACAGTCCAAGGCCTCGGCCCGTTCAATCTTTGCGATGATACCGCCCTGTCCCCCCGCCGCTTCCAGGAGCCGGCGTGCTTCACGCACATCATCCGCACTGCGCACGAAAGAGACGGCGAGATAATCCGCATCGATCTCGGCGGCGAATTTGATGTCGGCCTTGTCCTTGTCTGTCAGCGCTGGAGCGGAAAGACCACCGCCCTGCTTGTTGATACCCTTGTTGTTCGAAAGCCTGCCTCCCACCACCACCTTGCAGTGGACCCTGGAACCCTCGACCTCCGAGACCCAGAGCACGACGGCGCCATCGTCCAGCAGCAGGGTATCGCCACGGGAGACATCCTGAGCCAGATCCTTGTAGGTCAGCCCCACGCACTGCTCGTCACCCTCAGTCAATGAGCAATCCGTGTCCAGCGTGAAACCATCACCCTCGCGCAGCATGATATAGCCGCTCTTGAAGCGGCCAATGCGAATCTTGGGACCCTGTAGATCGCAGAGCACGCCAACCTGTCGCCCGCTGGCCCGGGATCGATCACGAATGCGTTCACAGCGCCGTCTTTGCTGATCATGCGGGTCATGTGAAAGATTGAGGCGAACCACATCCACCCCGGCGTGAATGAGCTTATCCATCACCTTAGGATCATCCGTGGCAGGGCCCAGGGTGGCAACGATCTTGGTGCGTCTTGGCATAGAGTTCGATAGTTGATTCAAACGCAGGTGAATGGCCGATTGTACCGGCCATTCGTTTCAGGTGCTTGCGGCTTACTGCTCTGCAGCACGGGCCTCCAGCATGGCCACCGCGGGCAGGGTCTTGCCTTCCAGATATTCCAGGAAGGCGCCACCGGCGGTGGAGATGTAGGAGACCTTGTCATAGATATCATACTTCTGGATCGCCGCGATGGTATCGCCACCACCCGCCAGGCTGAAGCAGCTGGAATTCGCGATGGCCATGGAGACGGTCTTGGTGCCCTCCCCGAACTGGTCGAACTCGAACACGCCGACAGGACCGTTCCACACCACGGTGCCGGCATTGGCTATGATGTCCGCCAGCTCCTTGGCGGAGTCGGGGCCGATGTCGAAGATCATGTCGTCGTCAGTCACGTCTCCGGCGGCCTTCAGGGTAGCCTCGGCAGTTTCGCTGAACTCCTTGCCGCACACTACGTCAGTGGCGATGGGGATATTGGCGCCACGGGTCTGCATCTTCTCCACCAGGGCCTTGGCGGTATCCACCAGGTCGTCCTCGCAGAGAGACTTGCCGACATTGTTACCCATGGCCTTGAGGAAGGTATTCGCGATACCGCCACCCACAACCAACTGATCCACCTTCTCGGAGAGGGCTTCGAGTACGGTCAGTTTGGTGGAGACCTTGGAGCCACCAACGATGGCAACCATGGGACGAGCGGGCTCGGCCAAGGCCTTAGCCAAGCTATCCAGTTCATCAGCCAGCAAGAGTCCGGCACAGGCAGTAGGGGCAAATTTACCGGCACCGTGGGTAGAGGCCTGGGCGCGATGCGCGGTGCCGAAGGCATCCATCACGAAGACATCACAGAGGGCGGCATATTTCTTTGCCAGCTCTTCATTGTCTTTCTTCTCACCGGCATTGAAACGGACGTTTTCAAACAGCACAACTTCGCCATCGGCCACTTCCGGGGCACTCTCCAGGTAGTCCGGGATCAGGCGTACGCTGATGCCCAGTTTGGCGGACATATCCTCCGCGATCGGTTGCATGGAGTTCGCTTCATCCGCCACACCCTCTTCCGGACGTCCACGGTGAGACATCACCTGCACCTTGGCGCCTGCCTTCATACAGTGCTCGATGGTCGGCATGGAGGCGGTAATGCGGGCATCGGAGGTAACCTTGCCCTCCTTGACGGGAACATTCAGGTCTGCGCGGATGAGAACACGCTTGCCGGCAAGATCGAGATCGGTGAGTTTAATGAAAGACATGATGCGAACTCCTTAGTCGTTCGAATTTTGAATGCTGAATTTTAAATTATGAATTCTGGGGTTCGCTTCGCGAACCGGCTCCCAACTCAAAATTCATAAGTAAAAATTCAAATTTGTCACTGGCGGGCGCCAGAGAGGCGGCCGAAAGCCGCCTCTCCGCCAGTCACCAATTACTTGGAGACGTGCTCTACCACACGCAGCATATTGCAGGTGTAGCCATACTCGTTGTCGTACCAGGAGACGACCTTAATGAAGGTGCCGTCCAGGGCGATACCAGCACCGGCGTCAAAGATCGACGGCGTACCGCGGCCACGGAAGTCGGTGGAGACGACCTTCTCCTCGGTGTAGGCCAGCACGCCGGCCAGATCACCGGATTCGGAAGCGGACTTCATGGCGGCGCAGATATCATCGTAACTAGCGTCCTTGTTCAGCTCGACGGTCAGATCGACCACGGAGACGTCAGAGGTCGGCACACGGAAGGCCATACCGGTCAGCAGGCCATTCAGTTCAGGCAGCACCTTACCAACCGCCTTGGCAGCGCCAGTAGAGGACGGAATGATATTTTCCAGGATACCGCGACCACCGCGCCAGTCCTTCATGGATGGTCCGTCAACGGTCTTCTGGGTGGCGGTGGCGGCGTGCACGGTGGTCATCAGTCCACGCTTGATGCCCCAGTTGTCGTGCAGCACCTTGGCAACGGGCGCCAGGCAGTTGGTGGTGCAGGAGGCGGCGGAGACGATGGCCTCACCGGCATAATCGTTGTGGTTGACGCCGTAGACGAACATCGGAGTGGCATCCTTGGAAGGCGCGGACTGCACCACCTTCTTGGCGCCGGCATCGATATGCTTCTGGCAGGTCTCTTCGGTGAGAAAGAAGCCGGTGCACTCAATGACCAGGTCGGCGCCGATGTCGCCCCAGGCCAGATTGGCCGGGTCGCGCTCGGCGGTCAGACGGATGGTCTTGCCGTTTACGATCATGTTGCCGCCATCAACGGAAATATCACCGTCGAAGTTGCCGTGCACTGAGTCGTACTTCAGCATGTAGGCCAGGTAGTCGGGGTCCAGCAGGTCGTTGATACCAACCACTTCGATCCCAGGGAAATCCTTGGCGATAGCGCGGAATGCCATGCGGCCGATACGACCAAAACCGTTGATGCCTACTTTGATAGTCATGTTTGATTCTCCGTTAAACGTAGTATTGAGTTGTTAATTGATCTGGTAACGGGCGCCAGTGGCGCCCATTGATGCCTCAGGCGGAAACCTCGTCGATGGCGGCGAGCACATTTTCCACGGTAAAGCCAAACTCATTGAACAGTTGACTGGCCGGGGCGGACTCGCCGAAGCGGTTGATACCGATCACCTTGCCGTTCAGGCCGACATATTTGTACCAGCCGTCGGTCACCGCCGCTTCCACCGCCACGCGGGCCGTCACCGCGGCAGGCAGGACAGACGCTTTGTAGGCCGCGTCCTGGGCATCGAATGCGCTGGTGTTGGGCATGGAGACTACCCGTACCTTTTTGCTGGACTCGGCGGCGGCCTTGACCGCCAGATCCACCTCGGAACCGGTGGCGATAACGATTACATCCGGCGTACCGTCACAATCGCTGATTACATAGCCGCCCTTGGTGATATTCGCGACCTGCTCTTCGCTGCGCTCCTGATGGGCCAGACCCTGACGGGAGAAGATCAGGCAGCTCGGACCGTCCTTCTTATCGATGGCTGCCTTCCAGGCCACCGCGGTCTCAACCGAGTCACAGGGACGCCAGACATCCATATTGGGGATCATGCGCAGGGTCGGGATCTGCTCGATCGCCTGATGGGTGGGGCCATCCTCACCCAGACCGATGGAATCGTGGGTATAGACGAAGATCGACTGAATCTTCATCAGGGCCGCCATGCGCAACGCATTGCGGGCATACTCGGAAAACATCAGGAAGGTGCCGCCATAGGGAATGAACCCACCATGCAGAGCGACACCGTTCATGATTGCCGACATACCGAACTCACGCACGCCGTAGGAGAGGTAGTTGCCGTCGGCATGCCCCTCGGTAACCGCCTTTGAACCGGACCAGGCGGTCAGGTTGGATGGGGTCAGGTCAGCGGAACCGCCAAGGAACTCAGGCAGCAAGGGCCCATAACCATTCAGGGCATTCTGGGAGGCCTTGCGGGTGGCGGGAGACTCAGCCTTGCCGTTTATCTCATTGATGAACTTAGCGGACTCTTCCTGCCAGTTGGCAGGCAGCTCGCCAGCCGTACGACGCTTTAACTCAGCCGCCAGCTCGGAATGGGCTGCTTCATAGGCCGCAAAGTTCTCGTTCCAGGCTGTTTCGGCGGCACTACCACTCTCTTTTGCATCCCAACCTGAGTAGATCTCGTCAGGGATAACAAAAGGCTCGTGACTCCAACCCAGCTGCTCGCGGGTGGCGGCGACCTCTTCATTGCCGAGGGCGGCGCCATGGCAAGCATGGCTGCCGGCCAGATTCGGGGAACCAAAACCGATGGTGGTCTTGCAGCAGATCATACTGGGCTTGTCGGATGCCGCCTTGGCCTGCTTGATGGCACTGTTGATGGCATCCGCGTCATGACCGTCCACATCGCGAACAACATGCCAGCCATAGGCCTCGAAGCGTGCCGGTGTGTCATCGGTAAACCAGTGCTCAACCTCACCGTCGATACTGATGCCGTTGTCGTCCCAGAAGGCGATGAGCTTGCCCAGACCCAGGTTCCCCGCCAGAGAGCAGGCCTCGTGGGAGATACCCTCCATCATGCAGCCATCACCCAGGAATACATAAGTGTGGTGGTCGACAATATTGTGTCCCGGTTTGTTGAACTGGGCCGCCAGGGTCCTCTCGGCCAGGGCCATGCCCACCCCATTGGTGATGCCTTGACCCAGGGGACCGGTGGTAGTCTCAACACCGGGTGCATAGCCATACTCGGGATGTCCCGGGGTCTTGGAATGGAGTTGACGAAAATTTTTCAGGTCATCCATGCTCAACTCATAACCAGTGAGGTGCAGCAGGGAATAGATCAGCATCGAGCCATGCCCATTGGACAGAACGAAACGGTCACGATCCAACCAGTCTGGGTTGGCCGGATTGTGCTTCATGTGGCTGTTCCACAGCACTTCGGCGATATCGGCCATACCCATGGGCGCACCCGGGTGACCTGAATTGGCTTTCTGCACCGCATCCATGCTCAAGGCACGAACAGCATTGGCAAGTTCTCTGCGTGAGGACATTAACCCCTCCTGATTTAAGTTAGAAATCTCGTTCGGTTTCCAGTTTGAATCCAGATCCGCTTGATCGTCTCGATAAGAAGCACGAGGCGTTCCTTTGGTTTTCCGGACTCCCGGGGCTGGCACCCCCCTCTACCAATCCTAAAATCTCAATCGACCGATCAACGACCCGACAGCAGCTACGAGCGGATACGGCACCCAACACGAAAAAAAAGGTGTGCTATTCTGACTCAACCTCAAAGCGGGGGCAATTTAGCTGCCTTTATAGGGGTAATAAGCTGGATTAATGGAAAATCCTAATATCCTGATATGCTCAGACGACCCCTTGAACTCACTCCCCACGCCATTTGATAGAGCAGCCCATACTGGGAATTTGCTCCTCTGGCCCTTGAGTGGTTTCGGCCACCCGCTTCATCGCTTCAAACAGGTCACGGCGCACATCCCGCGGCGCTGCCTGCTTGCGGCTCTCATCCAATCGCCCACGATACTGCAGCCCAAAATCGCTGTTATAACCGAAAAAATCCGGTGTGCAGACCGCCCCATAGGCCTTGGCCACATCCTGGGTCTCGTCAAAAAGATAGGGAAAAGGGAAATCGAACTGCTCGGCAACCTGCTGCATATTCTCGAATGAGTCCTCCGCATATTCGGCTGGGTCGTTCGACATGATGGCCACGCAGTTTATGCCGAGGGTCCGCAACTCTCTGGCATCACGCACAATGCGATCACGAATGGCCTTGACATAGGGACAGTGGTTACAGATGAACATCACCAGTAACCCCTTCTCACCCATACACTCACTGAGCGTCCAACGCCTCCCGTCAACGCCGGGCAGATTAAAGTCAGCGGCTGGTTTGCCGAACTCGCACACAGGGGTTTGCAGTGAAACCATTGGAATTACTCTCAGCTGGGTGGCTATGCAGGGGGGGCATTATGCAAAATGCCACAAGCCGTGTAAAATCCTGCCGCTGAGTTTTCATACTCTTTTCGCTTTGCAAGGGCTGGCGCCCGGCACAATCCAGACAACCATCACCTCTTAAACTAAGGAACAATACATGGCCAACGAGTATATCTTTACTTCGGAATCTGTCTCTGAAGGTCACCCAGACAAGGTGGCAGACCAGATATCCGATGCCATGCTGGATGCAATCCTGGAACTGGACCCTCACCCAGAGAGTGCCAGGGTCGCCTGCGAAACCATGATCAAGACCGGTGCTGTCATCGTCGCGGGGGAGATCACCACCGAGGCCTGGGTCGATCTGGATGAACTGGTGCGTGGAGTGGTCAGCAACATCGGCTACACCAATTCAGATGTGGGCTTCGACGGCTCCACCTGTGCGGTGATGTCCCTGATCGGCAAGCAGTCGGGGGATATCGCCCAGGGTGTGGACCGTACCAGCCCCGAAGAACAGGGCGCCGGCGACCAGGGCATGATGTTCGGTTATGCGACCAATGAGACCGATGTCCTGATGCCGGCACCGATTACTTATGCGCATCGCCTGGTGCAGCGCCAATCGGAAATTCGCAAGGCTGGCATACTTCCCTGGTTGCGACCCGATGCGAAAAGTCAGGTCTCCCTGCACTACGAGGATGGCAAGGTAACCGGTATCGATGCGGTGGTACTCTCCACCCAGCACGACCCGGATATCGACTATGCTCATCTGCGTGATGCTGTAATGGAGAACATCATCATGCCGATCCTGCCCGAAGAGTGGCTGGATAAATGCCCTCAGGACAAGATCCATATCAACCCCACCGGCAGTTTCGTCATTGGTGGTCCAGTGGGTGACTGTGGTCTGACCGGCCGTAAGATCATCGTAGATACCTACGGCGGTATGGCGCGCCACGGCGGCGGCGCCTTTTCCGGTAAGGACCCGTCCAAGGTTGACCGTTCAGCGGCCTATGCGGGCCGCTACGTGGCCAAGAACATCGTCGCTGCCGGGCTTGCCGACCGCTGTGAGATCCAGGTCTCCTATGCCATCGGCGTAGCCGAACCCACTTCGGTCATGGTCGAGACCTTCGGTACCGGCAAGATAGCAGACGAAAAGATCGTCGAACTGATCCGCGGCCATTTTGATCTGCGCCCCTATGGCATCATCAAGATGCTCGACCTCTATAACTTGCAACAGATCAATTACCGCAAGACCGCCGCCTATGGCCATTTTGGCCGCGAAGACGAAGGTTTCACCTGGGAAAAGACCGACAAGGCAGAGGAGCTCAAGGCGGACGCGGGTCTTTAACTAAATCCAGCCCCCCGAGGAGCGCTGCGACGGGAAACTATCCCGCCAGGCTCGGGGAAATGACACAAACAGCTAAACGGCGCTCACTCTGATATTCATGGGAGATGATTAACATGAGTGAGTTTTCCGATTATAAGGTTGCCGACATCAGCCTGGCCGAT
>JBDLIF010000077.1:0-9305 GCA_039714955.1 Pseudomonadota bacterium
ATGTATTCACTGCGTGTCCTGCAACCGCGCCCCAGATACGCCCGGTACTTATGGACAATCTCAGCCGTCAGAGTAGCTGAGTATCAGGGGTAATCAGGTGCCACTTTGGTCTGGCGTTTGCATCAGAGGTTGTCACGAACGGGGCGGGGAGCGGCCCGTACCCTGATCGACCTATTCGAGACCTAATCCCAACTCGCACACAAGCCCCTGCTCGATATCACTCGAGTGGCGTTCGTACCCCATCTCTTGACCATGGATACCTGGCACGAGCGCGTCTGTAAATTCTGTGAAAAGAACTACCTGTCCCCGGTGGACAGTAACAGCATCGCCTGCCCCGGCTGCCGGCTCTACCACCGATATCGATGCCCTCATTGCCACGTCTCTCTAGCTCCGCAATCCACGGGACGCAAGCGCACGACCTGTGGTCATTGTGGCAAGGCTCTGAAGCCAGGAATTCAGCAGTGAAGGCAGCTACCAGCTAGTCTGCCAGATTCGGACTCCCCATCACTTGGTTACCAGCCACTGAATAAAATATTTATTCATATTTTTCAGTATGTTAAGAAATCTTTCCACCCAATATCATAGCTTGTATATCAATCACTGTAATTTTGGATTGGCACAAACCTGGCTCAGTCCAATTTATTATTTAAAACAACTATTCAGTTCGCTAGCCACAGAAAATATGTAGAGACCGGACCCTTTTTAGGAAATGGCAATCGGAAGGTTGGCAGTGGATCAATCGACAGTGGCAACATCAAACAACCTGTGAGTCTCTAATAACAACACCATGCGGGCTATTCGAATATTTGCGCCATACTGGGTGAGGATTCTGGATTTGGCAAACTCCTCTAACAAGAATTCACCTCCAGGGTTATCTGACCCCTAAATATTTGCCCAAATCTGTCCAGAGGTATTTTCTCAGCAAAATCAAGCACGAAAGGTCCACTCAAAGACCTCTCTTTCGGAAGGGATTAAGTCACGTCGTCTCGTTAGAGTGTGCATATGCCTGTTTTCGCAGTCAGTGTAATGAATTGGACCTCTATCGAGCCTGCCAAGTGACCAGAAAGACTGAAATCAAGATGTTGCCTTCAATTGGCAAACCTGACGTTCAGGTCGCAACCAGCTACGTGTTACCCTTGTTATTGGAAGGAATGTCCAATGAACAAAGAAACGAAAACAGCAGCGATCTATCTGCGGTCCAGCAAGGATCGGAAAGATGTATCCATCGACGCTCAACGCCGGGAACTCCAAAATCTGGCGACTGACCAAGGCATCATCGTTGTCAAAGAATACCCAGATGTTGTGGAATCCGCGAAAGATGAAAATCGTCCCGGTTTCCTAGCGTCTACTCTCCGACCTAAAATCCACATCCCGTACCTGGACCACGATACTGGTAGTCGATATCAGCCGTCTTTCACGGCGACGGTACATGGCTCAAGTATTCAAACATGAAGCCAAGTAGCGGAATATACAGATTCTCTACTCCAAGCTACCCGAATCCGACCCTATCGCTGACATGGTAATCGTCGGGGTCATGGAAGTTTTCGACGAGCTTCACAGCCTCATGTCCAAAGAAAAGGGCTTGGCCGGGATGGCAGAAAATGTGCGTCAGGGTTACCGGGCAGGTGGTCGCGCTCCCAAGGGCTATCAACTGGTAAAAATACCAACCGGTGCCATGCGAGAAGGAGAAGCAGTCACTAAATCCAAACTGGAACTCAGTAAGGATGCACCTGTCATTTCCCGTTACCTCAAGATGCGTGCTCAGGGGATCTCAAGAACACGGATTATTAACGAGCTCGATCTAGGCAAGACGAGTGCCATTGGCATCGAATGGAATGCATTGACATACGCCGGACATACCGTCTGGAATGTCTGCAACGAAAACACCAAGGGGTCAGGGTACAAGGGCGGCACCAAACGCCGGCCTCGATCGGAATGGGTGATCGCTGAGAACACCCATGAAGCCTTAATCACAACAGAGGAAGCTGAGGCAATCTTGGCCCGGCTTGAGCAAAGTTCGAACTCTAGAAGCCGTAGAACGCCGGCCAGCTATCTGTTAACGGGGATACTCAAGACCCCGAATGGCGACCCATGGCATGGTGATGGCGGAGAGAGATATGCGGTAAAAGCCAAGTCAGCTACGCGAAACCGAAAGGTCTCCCAACGGCAGCTGGAGCATGTGGTACTCGATCAGGTCATGAAGGACCTGCTATCACCCAAGTTTGTCAAGAAACTCACACTCGAGGCCATCAAATACCGAGAAGCACATCAGGTAGATCCAGCCCAAAATCAACGCACAGATGCTGCGGAACTCGAGAAACGCATATCGAGAATGATGGAAATGGCCTCCGAACTGGAGAATCCAGCCCCTGCTCTGCGGGAAGTAGACAAACTGGAGCGCACCCGAAATAATTTGCTGAATGAAATCAGGCGTCTAGAGACCGAATATACTGCGGCATCAATGCTCGAAGACATTTCTGAATCGAAAATCGAGCGGTTTCTACACGGAATTGCAGAGAATATGGAATCACTGAGCAGAGAAGCCCTAAAGGACTTCCTGGCGAATGTGATTGGTCAGGTCACGCTTGACCCTGCCACTCACGAATGTCAGACCGATTACCGTATTGGCATCAATCTGGGGGATAAGGTGGCGTCCCCAAGGGGAGTCGAACCCCTGTTACCGGCGTGAAAGGCCAGTGTCCTAGGCCTCTAGACGATGGGGACAGGTCCTGGTACAAGAACGGAGATACAGTCCTCGTTCAGGAGAGGGCGCAATCTAAGGCACTTTAGCGCTTCTGTCAAGCAGGCTGGAACGCTAAGTTATAACAGAGGCATTAATGGTCTCAAGCTGTTGATTTGCATGCATGGGCACGCCTACGAGGTGACCCTGAATGTAGTCACAACCCAACACTTTGATAAAGTCCCGCTGCGCTTCCGTCTCAACCCCTTCAGCGACGACCGGCATTTCGAAGGCATGGGCCAATTTGATAATGGCCTCGACCAGACTGGCATTGCTCGAATCGTCCACCACCCTGTGGATAAAAGCCCGGTCTATCTTCAGGAGATCAAAAGGGAACTGACGCAGATGGCTGAGGGAGGCCTGACCGGTACCGAAATCATCCAAGGCGATCCTGCCACCCAGCGCTTTTGCTTGTTGCAGAAAAACGTCGGCCTCAGCCAGCTCCTGGGTAAGAATATCCTCGGTGATCTCAAGGATCAGCCCATTGTCGGCAAACTGCCCGGCCATCAGTCGCTCCAATACACCCCGACAAAAGGCTGGATCATTCAACAATCGCACGGAGAGATTAATCGATACGGCTATGGGCCTGCCGAACTGTTGACTGATCTGCTTTTGGTAGTCCGACGCCTGCTCCAGCAATCCATCCATGATGATTAATATCAGCCCGGTTGAATCGAGGACATCAAGAAACACACCCGGTGAGAGCAGGCCCTTTTCAGGATGCTGCCAACGCAACAGGGCTTCACAACACTTGAGTCCGTTATCCCGCAGGTTTACCACCGGCTGAAAGTGAAAGAGAAACTGTTTCTGTTCCACGCCCTGCCTGACCTCATTTTCCAGATAGAGACCTTCACTGACCTGATGGGGCATTTCACCGCAAAAGAAATGATAGGCTGCTCCACCCTGGCGTTTCACCTCGTACATCGCTGAATCCGCATCACCAATGAGATGCTCGGCAGTCGTCTCTTCATAGGGTGCCAAGGCAATACCGATTGAGGTGGAGATACACAGTTCATGATCGGCAATCCGGATGGGTTCCTCCAAATCAGCTAGCGCCTTCTCAACCAAGGGTATGATGTCGTTCTGATCCGCCAGTCCTTCGACCAGAATGACAAACTCATCCCCCCCTAAACGCCCAACCGTATCTGATGTGCGCACCAGGGCCTGTAGACGTTCCGCCACTATTTTGAGCAGTTCGTCTCCGACCAGATGACCCAGACTGTCATTCACCTTCTTGAAATTATCCAGATCCAGAAACATCAAACCAACCAGGTAGTTACTCCGGCTGGCCATCTCCAACGCATGCTTTAGTCTGTCACGGAACAGCACCCGGTTCGGCAGTTGGGTCAGCGCATCATGATGGGCCATATGATCGAGACTGCGCTGACGGCTGTGAACGTGCCTGCGCATCTCGGCAAATGCATCGACCAGGTCCCGGGTCTCCCGCAGTCTAGCCGGCGGCGGCTCGATATCCACCAGGCCCTGTGCCTCTTGCTTCAATGCCAAAGCGGTTTCCGCAATGGGTCTGAGCAGATTTCGGCGCAGAAACAGATAGACCAGGCAAATCAAAATAATGCCTACGACAGCGATCCCCAGGATGGACTCGGAAAGCTGTCTGGCGATAGCGGTAAGCTGGGTGATATCCCGGGCAGACTGGGTATTCAGATCGATATCGAGAGATAAGAGGCGCTGGCGGATACGGTCCAGTATTGGGTTGACGGTTTCCCGCATCAGTAACAGATCCATGCGCCAATTGGGATCGTCAAGGATCTCCGACAACTGACTCAGGGCAGCCATCCAGTCATGATAATGGCTGTTCATCTCCTCCAGTGAAGCGGCACCGGTGAAGCCGATTTGCCCGCTCTCCGCCATCGCCTCGAGTTCATCAAGATAGCCAGGTATCTCTTCCGCGTAGTAGATAACGTTGGTAAGGCGAAATTCCATACCGGTACGAAACTCACTGGCAAAGATACCAAAGCGGTTGGCCACGTAGAGACGCACCTCGGAGATCATATTGAGCCATGCATGACGCAGGGCAGAGACCGTTTTTACAACTTGGAGTTGATCCTCGACAGACAGATCTTCACTGCTTTCATCCAGCAGGCGATCCAGCAGTCCGAGCATCTGCTGATTGTGGGGAAACATCTCCTCGCGCATCAGTCGCAGTGCCGGAAACCAGCGTTCCACATCGCTACGGATCGCAATCAGGCCCCTGGATGTCTGCTGCAGCCGTTCAACATCCTTCTGCAACTCCATGGCAATCTCTGAACTCGGTCCATTTTGACCAGCGAGAATCCGTTCCAAATGACCCAGCGTGGAAGCCAATCGCTTGAACCTCCTCTCGACGGTCATGATTTCTTCTGCGTCCGGTTCGATGACAATCCGTTGCAGACTGTTTTCCACCAGATTGAGATGCGTCAGGGTATCGGACAGCACACTGGCCATCATGGCCCTGGCTTCGATCTGGGAAATCTGTTCGCGGCTGCTGCGATTCACATGATTCCACCCGAGATAGGCAATGATGATCAGACCAAGACCGGCCGCCAACGCGAAATAGGCATAACGTCCACTATAGGAATCAATCCCCGGAAAACGCATTTTTCCTCTATTCCAGCTCAAGTTAGTCATACTTCCCTGATACCCTGGCGGCAATTTTTCGACCAAGGAATTAAACCAATTCTAGCCAAATTGGTCCGGGGAATTCACAGCATTATACCTGGATCTTTGTCAGCAACCTGTCAATCAAGCACTGACACCCAAGATCCGCCTTCAATCGCGGATCTTGGGTGACATATCCAGCCAGAGATGAAAAAAGGGTGATCGCCTCTTACCGTTGCGATCATCTGGGGATTAGATCGTGGTCATCTTGCCCTCGAAGACGATCTCCTCGCTCGGGCGCGCAACCGGCGCCTGTACAGCGGATTCGATACTGATCTTGAAACGGCTCTCCTGTTGCAGTAATGCCGGAGAGATCATCTCCATGGAGCCTGTATGAGGCAGCACACCAATCGGTACCAGCACACCGTCCTCCCGCTCCATCCACAGCTGACAGACCTTTCCCTTGGGCAACTGCGTAGGCTGCATCGCCTTCACCTTGAGTATGGAGTCATTCCCGCGGGTGCCGATCACCCAGCCTGCCTGGGACTGGTCGTTCATCACCACCATCAGGCGTTCCAGCTCACCGGTCTCCTGTCTCAACCCAAACAGACTCAGACTGAGCACCAGCACCAGACTGGCCGTTGCCATGCCCAGGTTGCGCCAGAAATTCAGGCTGTCCCAGATGCCGCTCCTTTCCTGTGGTGGCTTGGGGTCAATGCGCTGCTCAATGTTTCGCCAGATTGCAGCGGGAGGTATGATCGGTTCAAGCGTATCCAGCAGGGGAACCAGGCGCTGTTCCCAGTCAGCTACCTCCTGCTGCAACCCGAAGTCGCCCATCACCCTTTGTTCGAACTGATCCCGCTCCCTACCCTGCAGGGTTCCCAGGACGTATTCACCCGCCAGATCGACGGCTTCCGATGCTGGATCTTGCTGTTTCATGGTTCCAAACACCTCTTCAATTGTTCCAGACCACGACGTATCCATGTCTTGACCGTTCCGAGGGGCGTATCCGTCCTGGCTGCCAGTTCATCATGGGTCAAACCTTTAAAGTAGGCCAAGGCGATGATCTGTCGCTGCTGACTCTTCAGCTGTTCCAGGCATCGGTTGAGCCGACGTCCTTCATCAGTCTGTTGCAGTCTTTCCTGGGGCAATGGATCCCGATCCACCTCTTCAGGAAAATCCTCGGTATCAGACTCCCTGACCTCTCGATGGCGGCGGCGCAACAGGTCCAGGGCCTGGTTGCGTGCAATCGTGGCCATCCATGTCATGGGTGAGGCCAGCTGGGGACGATAACTCTCAGCCCTGCTCCAAACCTTGATATAGGCCTCTTGCAGACAGTCCTGAGCCCACTCGTCCCTAGTCAATATACGCAGCACCACAGCATATAGTTTCGCCGAGGTCATCTCGTATAAACGGGAAAAAGCCTGCCGATCATTCAGTGCGCAGGCCGCCAGAAGCTCCTGCAGTTGTGCATTGCGTTGCGCGTTTGCGCTGACTGGGTGATCCCCGCTTGCCATGAGCACTCCAATTGAGAGTCGGTGGTTGATCCCCAAGAGTACTGCCCAATGCCCCTATCGGCAAGGACCTAACATACCTGTTTATTACTCAACTGCTGTTTGATCATTCGGCACCCACCGGCTCCCCCATATAGCCGGAAAAACGGATACACTGCTTGCCATTGATCTCGACGAACCTTACCGTCTCTCCCCGTCCCCGGCCCAGGCCCTCGATCACCGCCTCGGTTGCTGACACCGGTTTCAGCGGCACCCGAATGCTACTGTCGGTCAGATGGGGGGCACGATAGTGGAGACAAATCACACCCTCTTCACTGCTGATCTGCAGATCTTGAATACTGTAATCCCCGTCCGGATTGAGGGTTCGGTAACGCCCAATACGCTGACGCCAGACCTGATCCCAGGGTTGGGAGTCGATCCGGCTTCCCAGGACGATCTCCTCTCCATCTCTCTCGGCCAGGAGCACATCCTTCCCTCCCTGATGGCGGGAGCGGAAGCGTAACTCCCCCAACACCCGATAGCTGCTCGGCAGACTGGCCGCACTCTCCGGTGTCAGCCCGAAGCTGCCATCATCAAAGCGGACCATATCCAGCATGCGCTCGATGATACAGGCACAGAGTCGCGGTCTTTCCGGGTCCACCATCAACAGACCAAGATCCGTAGCGTAACTGCCGGACGGGATCAGCTGGGATTCATCCTGATGCTCATGGGGCTTGATCCTCTGGGTCATGGTTCCTGTTCCACGAACCTGCAGGGTCAACTGCAATATGGTGGCGGCCAGTTGACGGGCGGCCCGGTTGCTGTCCGCGCCATTCGCAAGCACGGCCACCCCGATCCCTTGCTCAGGCAGCAGCGCCAGTTCCGCGCCGAACAGTAGCGTACTGCCGCCATGACGCACCACCCGGCCCAACAGGGGATCGTCCTCGATGAACCAGCCCAGCCCCGGATAGAAACCCAGCGAGATCTGTCCCTCGGCCATCTGGGGCAGCCACATCTGCCGGATCGCGTTTTCACTCACACCAGGTGCCGTGCCCTGGAGCAGGGCCACCAATAGATTCCCCAGATCCTGCGCCGTGGAGTAGAGACCCAGTGCCGGTGTATCCCTGAGCGGGGCTTGCTGACGGACCTGGCCATCCAGATGGCCGGCGGCCAGTTTCTCCTGCATTGCTGGCGATAATGCGTAGCCTGTGTGGTGCATATGCAGGGGTTCAAACAACTGATCCTGCATATAATCCGCAAACGGCCGGCCCGATCGTTGTTCAACCAAGTGGCCGAGCAGATCGTAGCCCAGATTGGAATAGCCATAGACCGTATCCGGCATAAAGGCGAGATACTCATCGTGCAACAGCCGCGTCACTCTCCTGAACGGTGTCTGCGTGTACATCCCCTTGCGCAGATCACTGGGCAGACCACTGCGATGACTGAGCAGCTGTCTTGGGGTGATCACAACCTTATCCATCTGATGCCGACGAATGGCAAACCCTTCGAGTTGATCCTCCAGAGGCTCATCCAGGGCAATCTTTTCCAGCTCGCTCAGCTGCATGACCCCCATGGCCGTCAAAGACTTGCTGAGGGAACCGACCCGATAGACCGTATCGGGTTGAGCCGCGATCCCCCGCTGTCTGTCCGCCAGACCGAACCCCTCCAGCCAAAGCGGCCCCTGGCTGTCCACCAGCACGATGCTTACTCCCGGGATAAGTTCCTCATCCAGCAGACCTTGGATCAATTGGTGGGCTTCATGACGAATAATGGCCGTCTCAGTACCAGGTGATACTGTCGCAAGAGCATGTTCATGCTGGGTTTTCACCGGCACACAACCCTGCCACAGCGGCCCCCCCAAGACCACCAGTATGGTTGCAACCGCTAGAATCCATTTGGATGGCATCTGTTTAGTTAAATATTTCACCCGGTTTGAAACCGCTCTATGCATAAATATATACGAAAGTGGTGGCAATTTGGATTCAATCTGGGTTGAGTGGGTATTTTTAACAAATCGGCGGGGTAATAGTTAACATACAGAGCAAATGCCCCCGTTTACCATGACAGTTAGGGCGAGTTCATTGTAATTTTTCACCAGCTCTAACCGCTTATGAACCGCTCTATGTAATTAACTGTCAAAATCATTGAACGGAGTAAGGCGATGAACTCGAACAGACAAAATCTGATTTGTTGGCCCGAAGACCCCGCATGGCCAGATCCTTCTGGTGAGGATCCGTACGATATCACCAGTTAACGACCGGCGAGCTAACAGCGTTAAAAAGGCTGCCTTATGGCAGCCTTTTTTTGGGTTCGATATGCTTATGCACCAAGCAATGGCTTGAACGTACTGTTAAGCATCGAGAGTACCACGACACTTCAACCTAGAATCTGCAGTTGGACGGGGTAGAGTGTGCGTTTTTGGGGGTGCAGGTCGAGGCGCAACGACGCGGAATAGTTATTCTATTCCAAGGAGT
>JBDLIF010000078.1:0-9205 GCA_039714955.1 Pseudomonadota bacterium
AGGCGGGGCATGGCTACGACAAGCCGACCCTCTACAACAGTTCCGCGTCGGGGATTGCACGTCTCACCGATACCATCTTCTTTCAGAAATCGGTGAAGCTGTTCCAGTTCGATTTCGGTTCCTCCGACGATGGCCGTGACATCGGCTATGACATCTCCCAGCGCATGTGGCCCAGCCTGGCCATTGCCCTGCCGGTGCTGCTGGTGGGTCTCTCCCTGAACATCACCTTTGCCCTGCTGATTGCCTTCTTCCGCGCCACCTATATCGATTTCTGGGGGGTCGTGATCTGTGTGGTGATGATGTCGATCTCGGCGCTTTTTTATATTATTGGCGGCCAGTATCTGGTGGGTAAGCTGCTCCATCTGGTGCCGATCTCGGGTTATGACACAGGGCTGGGGGCGGTCAAATTTCTCATTCTGCCGGTGATCATCGGCGTCATCGGCGGGATCGGCGCCGGTACCCGCTGGTACCGCACCCTGTTCCTGGAGGAGATCAATCGGGACTATGTGCGCACCGCCCGGGCCAAGGGCCTGAGCGAACAGTGGGTGCTGTTCGGTCATGTCTTCAAGAATGCGCTGATTCCCATCCTCACCGGGGTGGTGGCGGTGCTGCCGCTGCTGTTCATGGGCAGTCTGATCACCGAGTCCTTCTTCGGCATTCCGGGACTGGGCAGCTACACCATCGATGCGATCAATAATCAGGACTTCGCTATCGTGCGCTCGATGGTCTTTCTCGGTTCGGTGCTCTACATCATTGGTCTGATCCTCACCGATATCTCCTACACCATGGTCGATCCCCGGGTGAGGTTGTCATGATCGATCTGGTGATCCTCTGGACCGATGCACTGATCTTTCTGCTGGTGATACTGGCGGCGGGTTTTGCTCTGTTTGCGAGCAAGAAAGAGCATCTGCGCGCACCCTGGAAGGAGGTTGCCCGCAACAAGGTGGGTATGGGCGCCCTGGTGGTGCTGTCGGTCTATGTCGTTATCGGTCTGCTCGATTCGATCCACTACCATCCCCAGGCGGATGGGAATGGCAAGACCGAGATCGCCGAGGTCTTGAGTCTCTTCGACAGACTGGTGACGCCACTGCGCACCCGTCAGGAGAAGACCTACTCCGCGCCCCTGGCCACCCATCAGTACGCCAAGGAGAATCTCGAGTTGCCAGATGGCAGGACAATCCGTGACTATCCGCGGCTCAAATTTGGCGGGGCCCATCTACAGGATCCGGAAAAAGAGTGGCTGGCTGATATCCTGCTGCTGCTGCTGAAAGGGGTGATCGAAGGGTTGTTGGTCTGGCTGCTGTTGTCCTCACTGCTGATCTTCTGGTCAGCCAGGCGATCCGGCTGGGGTTTTCGGCGTAAGCTGCAGGCGATAAGGCAGTCCAAGACCCATTTGCCCTGGGTCACCCTGCTGATAACAGCAGGCATATTATTGGTGGTAGGCTTTGGCGTTGGTGAACTGAGTCTCCACTATCATCTGCTGGGCACCGACAAGGTGGGGGAGGATGTCTTCTACCAGGGCTTGAAGAGTATCCGCACCGGTCTGCTGATCGGCACCCTGACGACCTTGGTGATGCTGCCGGCGGCGATCCTGCTGGGTATCATGGCGGGCTATTTCCGCGGCTGGGTGGACGACGTCATCCAGTACACCTATACCACGCTCAACTCGATTCCCGGTGTGTTGCTGATCGCCGCGGCCATCCTGATGATGCAGATCTACATGAGCAATCATGAGGAGGAGTTCGCCAGTCTGACCCAGCGGGCCGACCTGCGCCTGCTGTTCCTCTGCATGATCCTCGGTGTTACCAGCTGGACCGGTCTCTGCCGCCTGTTGCGCGGCGAGACCTTCAAGCTGCGGGAGCTTGAATATGTGCAGGCCTCACTGGCCTTCGGGGTCGGCCACTTCACCATCATCGGTCGGCACATCCTGCCGAATGTACTGCATATCGTTATGATTACCCTGGTGCTCGACTTCAGCGGCCTGGTGCTGGCGGAAGCGGTGCTCTCCTACGTCAACATTGGGGTCGACCCGACCATGAACAGCTGGGGCAACATGATCAACGGCGCACGCCTGGAGATGGCCCGTGAGCCCATCGTCTGGTGGTCGCTGGCGGCCGCCCTGGTCTTCATGTTCACCCTGGTGCTGGCGGCCAATCTTTTTTCCGATGTGGTGCGGGACGCCTTCGATCCGCGCCTGCGCACGACCCGGTGATGGATTTGATCAAGCGTTGTGAACCTGTTGATCCCGGTGTTGGATGGTCGGCTGTTTTTCTTTGGGTGTCGATAGCAGGGACGCTATCGTCAAGCTTACAAGGATGTACTCGCAGCGTCCCACAGAAAAGCAGTCGGCCATCCTATGGCTTTCAGGACAGTCAAGAATGAGCGAACCCCTGCTGAAAATCGAAAACCTGCGGACCCGTCTCGGTGATGAGCAGAGTCCGACCTGGGTGGTGGATGGCCTCGATCTCAGCATCCACCGGGGTGAGACCTTCGCCCTGCTGGGGGAGTCGGGTTGTGGCAAGTCGATGACCGCGCTCTCCATGATGCGCCTGCTGCCCCCTTCGGGTCGGGTTATGGAGGGTGATATCCACTTTGGCGGCACCGAACTGCTCTGGCTGAGCGAGCGGGAGATGCGCCAGGTGCGGGGCGGGCGCATGGGCATGATCTTTCAGGAGCCCATGACCTCCCTCAATCCGGTGCTGCGGATCGGCGATCAGATCGCCGAGGCGGTGCGTCTGCACGATGGTTCAAAGGGCAAGGTAGTTGATCAGCGGGTGGTCGAGTTGCTCGATGCGGTGGGTATCCCCGATCCGACCCGCCGCGCCCGGGAGTATCCTCATCAGCTCTCCGGCGGTATGAAACAGCGAGTGATGATCGCCATGGCCCTGGCCGGCCGGCCCGAACTGCTGATCGCTGACGAACCGACCACCGCATTGGATGTCACCATTCAGGCTCAGGTTTTGAATCTGTTAAAGGAACTGCAACGCGAGACCGGCATGGCGATCCTGCTCATCACCCACGACCTTGGTATCGTGGCGGAGACCGCCGATCGCCTGGCGGTGATGTATGCGGGGCAGATTGTCGAGACCGGGGATGTACCCACCTTTTTCCAGGGGCCCAAACACCCCTACAGCCGCAAACTGTTCGAGTCCATGCCGGATAGCCGCAAACGGGACGAGAAGCTGGCGGTGATCAAGGGTTCGGTGCCATTGCTGAACCAGACCTTCAGCGGCTGCCGCTTCCTGCAACGCTGTGAGGAGAGCGGGGAGCGTTGTGCTCAGGAGCTACCCCAGTGGCGTCAATTGAACGCATCACAGGGGGTACGCTGCCTGCTCTATGCAGAGGAGCCATTGGTCTCAGCAAGACGCAGCAAGTCAGTGGTGGACCGGCATGTTGCGGTCGAGAAGCCGTCGGAACCGCTGTTGGAGGTAGCGGGTCTCAAGGTCCATTTTCCGATTCACAAGGGGGTGTTCCGCCGGGTGGTGGGGCATGTGCGGGCGGTGGATGGAGTGGATATGCTGATACCGAAGGGCCGCACCCTGGCACTGGTGGGTGAGTCGGGTTGCGGCAAGACCACGGTGGGCAAGGCCATTCTGCAGTTGCTCAAGCCGACCGGAGGCACTGCTCGATTCGAGGGTGACGAGCTGACCCGGCTCAAGGGTATGGACTTGCGTCGGCGTCGGGCCGACATGCAGATCATCTTCCAGGATCCCATCTCTTCCATGAACCCCAGGATGCTGGTAGGGGACATCATCGCCGAGGGGATGAATGCCCAGAAGATGGGCACCAAGACCCAGCGCAGTTTTCGGGTCAATGAACTGCTGGAGCAGGTGGGCCTGTCGACGGAGGCGGTCAGCCGCTACCCCCATGAATTCTCCGGCGGTCAGCGCCAGCGTATCTGCGTGGCCCGCGCCCTGGCGGTGGAACCCAAGCTGATCGTCTGTGACGAGCCGACCAGTGCCCTGGATGTGTCGGTTCAGGCGCAGATCCTGAATCTTCTGAAGGAGCTGCAGCATAAACTGGAGCTCTCTTATCTCTTCATTACCCATAATATCTCGGTGGTCGCCTACCTGGCGGATGAGGTGGCGGTGATGTATCTGGGGCGTATCGTGGAGCAGGGTCAGGTTGCTACCGTGCTGGAAAATCCCGCTCATCCCTACACCAAGGCGTTGCTTTCGGCAGTGCCAGTACCTGATCCCACGCATCAGAGAAATGTGATCCAGCTGGAAGGAGACATGCCATCCCCCGCGAATCCTCCGACTGGCTGCCATTTTCACCCCCGTTGCCCGCGGGCCTCTGAGCAGTGCCGGGAGGCATATCCTGAACAGGCGGAAATCGGCAAGAATCACCGGGTCAGCTGCTGGCTGCATTCAGTAGCGCACTGACCAACCGGTCAAAAGCGGCTGCAATTTGAGGTTCAGTCCGATGCGGCGGACAACACCAGCCTTTCCAACGGGACCGAGATGACGCCATCACGCACAAATCCCGACGGACTGCCGAGTTCATCGTAGCGGACACACTGATCCCCTTCGAACAGAAAATCGCCGATATAGCGATGAGTGATCTTACGTTTGAGATTCTCCGCGTAGTGCAACCTGAGAAAGTGGCTGACAAATCCCCTGATCACGCCGGCGTGAACCACGACCAGGATAGTATCACCTTGGTGCTTGTCGGTCAGTGATTCGAAATAGTCGACGCTACGCGTCTGCATCTGCCTGAAGCTCTCACCACCTGGATACACGAAGTCAGGATCCTTCTTGTGCTGGGGAATGGTCTTTTCCACCCAAGACTTGCTTTTGCGGTACAAGGCACCGTAGTTGATCTCATTCAACGCCAGTGTGTCGTGGACCAGGTGGATACCCCGCTTCCGCGCATAGAACATCCCAGTCTGACGAGCCCGTTCCAGATAGCTGGTATAAACAGCAGGGAACTGAATGTCGCACTCGTTCAGAATTGCATCCACATAGGCCAGATCCGCCTCCCAACCTTTGACCGGCGGCGCGTTGCCCCAACCCATGATCAGGCCGGACGCATTGATGAGGGTCTTGTAGTGTCTGACGACGATGGCGCGCATGATTTTCTACAAACCTATTCCCGAAACAATGCCCTGGTGGGAGCATACCCCGCACAATTCGCGAGACTCACCTTCAAGCTGAATCCCGGTGCGCCTCTTCTTGAAATACTGCATTTGTTAAGGGTTGTCAAATGCCAATTCGGTGCTAGCGTCCGAATGCCTCCTTTGTCGGCCCTGCAGCCTATTTACTCCTCACGATGCTGGATTTCCAGCAATCACGGCCTGAAATGAGTGCTCGTGACTCTCTATGGACCTACCCTTAGATCGTGTCATTTTTTGCAAACGTCCAGGAGCGTTCATTCAGCTGTATTTAAGACTTTCAACGTTTAACGGGTCCGTATATCCTTGATGGGAAGAGATAGTGGATAAAACGCAAACTACTGCTATCAAGATCCTTTTGAGACAATAAGAAAGTCACAAGGCCCTATAGGAGGGAATCATGTCGAAAAGAATCTTTGAACCTTCGGATCTGGACAAAGGGGTACCCAAGCATATCGTTGAAAAGGTGAGTACCTCAAAACGAAAACAGCTGATCGGTCCCCAGTATCCATATAAAATGAAACTGGACCGGGAAAAGTATGAGCAAAAGAAGGCAGATCTGCAGGTGGAGTTGTTGAAGTTGCAGAAATGGGTAAGGGATACCGGCGAACGTATTGTAATGATTTTCGAAGGGAGGGATGCCGGAGGGAAGGGAGGAACTATCAAACGATTCATGGAACACATGAACCCGAGACAGGCCCATGTTGTCGCTCTGACAGTCCCCAGCGCTAGGGAGCAGGGCCAGTGGTACTTTCAGCGTTATATAAGCACCCTCCCTACAAAAGGGGAAATAGCCCTGTACGACCGCTCCTGGTACAACCGTGGTGTGGTGGAACCGGTGATGGGATTTTGTACACCGAAGCAACATAAATTGTTTCTGAATCAGGCGCCATTATTCGAGAAAATGTTGGTCGATGACGGTATTCGACTGTACAAGTTTTGGTTCTCCGTCAGCAGGGAAGAGCAGTTCCGACGTTTTAAGTCTCGCGAGACAGACAGTCTTAAACAGTGGAAACTCAGCCCGGTCGATCAGGATGGGTTGAAACGCTGGGATGAATTCACCAAGGCTAAAAACATGATGTTCGAGAAAACTGACACTGCCCTGGCTCCCTGGGTCGTTATCCGCTCCGATGGTAAAAAACGGGCACGCATCAATTGCATGCGCTACGTCCTGAATAGTCTGCCGTACGAAGGCAAGAATGAAAAGGTTGTGGTACCGGCAGATCCCAAGATCGTGGGCAGCGTGGCGGAGATGTATAAATATACTTGATAGGAGTTACGTAGTAACGAGGAAGCATAATTCACTCGTTTCCAGAGAACATAAGCGACGATTGGTCTACTCGGACAGGTATCCACCTGTTGGAAAAATGTGGGGTGGGTCGGATTGTCCTGCCGACACTCGTCGACCTCTACGGCTAATTACGCCGAATGCTGGGATTGAAGCGTGCTACCGATCCGTTTTTTCCATTATATCTTCAACTTCCTCGGCATCCTCTGTCATCTCTTCAGCCGCCTCTACCTCATCCTCGCTGAATTTTGGGTCTGGCCAGGCCCCTTGCGCGGACTTCACCTGTAATTCCGCCGCAATCTTATCGGTGACGGTAGTGTCCGCAGAACCTTGCAAGCCTTTTATCTGCTTACTCAAATCATTGATGCGCGCGTTTAGCTTCTTGACCTGTTTTTGTATTTGCTTGATTGCCTTGCTCTTTTTGGCCGCCATTTCATTCTCCTTGGATATCTGGTTCCACTGATACGGGTGCGGCGCTTGTCGCCGCATCGAAACAATTAATGTCACTCTACCGAGCGGGATTTGAATTGGATTCATCATATATGAATCCTTTGTAGGCCAAAAGAGCAAACTGAGGCAATGCGCGAGGGTACTGCCCTTTCTGCGTAAATCGGTGGTTTCTTTCACGGCGCATAGGATGCCGCTGGAATGTCTGATTTGGTCGAGTTCCGCCTATCGAGTAAATTCCTGTTGGTAGTTACACTGCTCTTCAGCCCCGGCCTTGTTGACAATCTGTGATTAGATGACTATTCATTAGGCATGGGGTTCCTCAGGAACGCTTCGCTGGATCAATCAGGAAAAAACATAAAATGGCAACACTCAAAAGAGGCAAGAAGGGGGCTGAGGTAAAGAAACTGCAGCAAAGACTCGAGGAGCGAGGCTTCAGACCGGGCGCCATTGATGGCAAATTCGGCCCGGGTACCGAAGCGGCGGTGAGGGCGTTTCAGGCAAGTGAGGGTTTATTGGTGGATGGCGTCGTGGGACGCCGGACCCTGGAGGTCTTGGCAGGTGTGATGGCGGATGTGGAACCCGATCCACCCCTGGCGATGAAACGGGTCAGCGTCGATAATGTGTCGAAGATGTTCCCCGGTGCGAAGAAGAAGAATATCAAGACATATCTGCCGGCGGTGCTGAATGAGTTGAGTGCGGCTGAGCTTGCTGAGAAACCGATGGTGCTGATGGCGCTCGCCACGATCAGGGCAGAAACGGCCGGCTTTAGACCCATCGGTGAATTCAAATCGAGATTCAACACCTCTCCTGGTGGTGAGCCATTCGATCTGTATGACAACCGCGGGGATCTGGGCAACCGGGGCTCACCGGACGGCGCACTTTTCAAGGGACGTGGCTTTGTTCAGTTGACGGGGCGCGACAACTATCAGCGGATCGGTGAAGCGATCGGTTTGGCTGATCAACTGGAAAAGGAGCCGGAGTTGGCGAACGATCCGGATATTGCGGCCAGAATTCTGGCGGCGTTTCTTAAGACCAGGGAACGCAGGATCAAACAGGAGTTGCTGGCCAACAATCTCAAGGCGGCCCGCCGACTAGTCAATGGTGGCTCCCATGGGCTCAAGCAGTTCAAGGAGGCCTATCGCACGGGTGAGAGACTGATTCAAGCCCTCTGATACTTGAAGATCTGATAGGGTATTTCGGCACCGGATCAGGACCTCCTGCCCCCTGAATAAGGGGCAGGAGGATTGGTGTGGTTTTTGTTAACCCAGCCGTTAAGGAAGCGCTGAGGCCGCGTCAATAACTAGGCAAGCAGTTTGTCAACCGCCTTGATGACCTGCTGACAGGCCTCGGCGCACTCCTTGCACTCCGTATGCTGGTCAGCATGCTTATCGCACTCTTTTTTACAGTCGCCGCAGACGGTTTTGCAGATTCTTGCGTAATCCTTCGTATAGCTCGAGTTGGCCGTTACCAGATAAGAAAATCCCTTGCAGACCGCCTCCATCTCATGCGTCTTCGAGGCGCAATCCGCCAGACTGGTATCCCCCTCTGTGAAAGAGACCAGGCAATGCGCGATGCAGCGTTGGCCTTTATCGAGACAGTTGTTGACTGTATCAAGCAGTTTCGGGTGTCGGGGGGCATGATCCTCATGCCGGTGCCCGGCATGGTCCCCAGCGTAGACGCTGCCACCGGCGAGAGCGGTTGCGGCCGCACCGGCGCCAATCAGCAGGTCACGTCTTGAGATGCCTTCATTTTCGTGGTTTTCTTCTTTCGTCATCGTTTTCTCCTTGGTGGTAAATATGCATTATTCTGCGTTCGTTAAACCTAGGGAAGATCCACAGGATCGTCAATATTAATTTTCACGCGTGGGATATTGTGAGAAGCAGTTCCCTCAGAACTCGATACCCTGCTCGGCCTTGATGCCGGCATCGAATGCATGTTTGATCGGGCGCATCTCGGTGGCAGTGTCGGCGATGTCGATGATCTCCGTGGGCGCATTTCTGCCGGTGAGGATCAGGTGCATCCAGGGTGGCTTTTCCTGCTGGATGGATGCAGCGATCTCCGCACCGGAGAGCCAGCCATAACCACAGCAGTAGTTGATCTCATCCAGTATCACAAGATCGTAGCTCTGAGAACAGATCTTTTGCCGGCTGAACTCCCAGATCTCACGGCTGGTCTGGCGATCCTGTTCCGGGTTGTTGGTATCCCAGGTGAAGCCATCACCCAGGGCATGCCACTCGATATTCTCGAAACGTGCTGCCGCCTGCTGTTCCCCGGTCTTCCACTGACCCTTGATAAATTGAATGACGCAGACACGCATGCCCCAGCCGGCGGCCCGAAAGGCGACCCCAAATGCA
>JBDLIF010000079.1:0-9194 GCA_039714955.1 Pseudomonadota bacterium
ACGGTCCGACAACCACACCCCAGATACACCTTCGCAATCATGTGATTAGCACCACGCACGGCTGCGAAAAGTGGCTGAGTTTCAGGGGTAATCAGGTTTACTTAAACCTACTTGATTACGTTCAATGCTCAGTTAGGTTACACGGTGCAATGACGTGTGAGCCACCGATATCTGCGCCAGGCCTGAAAGACATGCCGTGAATACGTCCATGTAGGCTCGGCTGCGGCATTCATGCCGCAAACGGTCTTTCATACCAGGCCCAGATATCTCTTTGACTATATTTTGAAATATCATTTGTCATGGTATTGGATCGTAGCTGAGTATGGGACGTAATCAGGTACACCTAAGCATCAGATGACCGAACTGGCTAGGTTCCATGGTTGGTTACATGATATATACGCTGCTTGAGCTTTTTTCTATGGCAGAAAATCATTTACTCTAAACCTATGAACGAAATCCGCATTCAGATTGAACCTTTAGATCCCAACCATGAGATGGATCTGTTGCGCTTAGATAATCCTGCAATTGGAGGTGTTGTCAGTTTTATCGGACTGATGCGCGATATGAATGAGGGTGATCAGGTTACCAGTATGACGCTTGAGCACTACCCGGGTATGACCGAGAAGGCTCTGAACTCGATTGTGGACGAGGCCAGCCGGCGTTGGGATCTGTTGGGCTGTCGGGTGGTACATCGTGTGGGTGAACTTAGGCCTACCGAGCCGATTGTGCTGGTGGCCGTGGCCAGTGCTCATCGGGGCGAGGCCTTCAAGGCCTGTGAATTCATTATCGATTATCTTAAGACGCGTGCTCCTTTCTGGAAAAAGGAGCTGACAGCCCAAGGATCACGATGGGTGGATGCCCGACTCTCAGATACTAAGGCCGAGGAGAAGTGGGGAATTAGTGGTGATTGACCAGTTGCTGATCCAGTCCGTTACGGAATCTGATCAAATATGGGTTAATTCCAGGGAGGAATTGGTGATTTGGTCTAGTTGGTTTCCAAAACCAGATGTGCCGCGAAGCCGATCTTGTAAATGGGCTAGGCGGTTTGCTGCCGGAGTGGGGATACCACCTCGGCAGTTATGTATTTACTCTTTTGGGGATTTAAGCAGTGCTTGTTCGAATATATTTCGCTTGATGCGGGTACGGATGGGTTCCGGCAACTGGCTCCAGGCCTTTGCAACTTCGATGGATTCATCATCCAGTACGGTGGCTGATTTTTCCCCAAACATCAGCCAGGCAGGGTTGACGTCCAATACTCCGGCAATCTCATCAATCTTTCGCGGCCGAAGACTCTTGCCGTTCTCAATCTTCTGGATGACAGCCTGATTGGTTCCCGCACGCAATGCGAGTTCCTCCTGAGTCCAGCCACGTTCGCGGCGTTTTCTTCTTAATCTTGAGCCTAGTGTGTCCATTTCCCGAGGTATATAGGTTTCGAATTTCTGTGCGTGTGCGTAAGTCATGGCCCTTCCCGTAGATGCTTGAAGTTTTATATGCATCGCTTGAACCTGATTTACGGCACGGGAATCAAAAACTTGACACTTTGCAGAATAGTGTCAGCTCGTTTGCGAAATTAATTCTGTTTTCCTCGAATAACGTGAACCATGTCAAAAAAGACTACCATTTGTTGTGAACTTATAAATGGTTAATAGCGATTTTTAACAAGATTGGTGAACCCAATTCCTGATAGTATTTTCCCATGATTACATTTCCTGAAATTGACCCAGTTCTTGTTTCATTTGGTCCGCTGAAGGTCCATTGGTATGGCGTGATGTACCTGATTGGTTTTCTGGGGGGTTGGTTGCTTGGTCGGGTACGGGCCGCCAAACCTGACAACAACTGGACCGCGCAGCAGGTGGACGATATGGTTTTCTATATCGTGCTGGGTGTGGTTGTCGGCGGAAGATTGGGCTACACCCTCTTTTACGGATTTTCTGGCTTTGTTGATGATCCTCTTTCGCTGCTTCGTGTCTGGGAGGGTGGCATGTCATTTCACGGTGGGCTGCTTGGTGTGATACTGGCCATGTGGGTATTGGCGCGAAAGCAGAGTCGCGGCTTTTTCGATCTTACCGATTTTATTGCCCCTTTGGTTACCATTGGCCTGGGAGCGGGTCGTCTGGGTAACTTCATCAATGCCGAACTCTGGGGCGGTTCGACCACGCTGCCTTGGGGCATGCGAGTCCCTTGTGTCGATGTCCCCGCACTCTGTAGCTATCCGGGGACATCCGATGGTATCTACTCACTTCCGGTGCACCCCAACCAGCTGTATGAAGCCCTGCTGGAGGGGCTGTTGCTGTTTCTGATTCTTTGGCTGTTTTCCGCCAGGCCACGTCCAAGGATGGCGGTTTCCGGGCTCTTTCTTCTCTGTTATGGGGTTTTCCGCTTTGGGGTGGAGTTTGTGCGGATACCGGATGCTCACCTTGGCTACATGGCGTTTGACTGGGTCACCATGGGACAGATCCTGAGCCTGCCGATGATTCTGTTTGGTATCCTGTTGCTGTTCCTTGCCTATCGTCGGGTCCCAAAACAGGTGGAGACGATATGAAACAGTATCTTGAACTGATGCGGCATGTGCGGGACCAGGGTGTGATCAAGGAGGACAGAACGGGTACCGGTACCCGGAGTGTGTTCGGTTACCAGATGCGTTTTGATCTTTCGGCCGGTTTTCCCGCACTGACGACTAAAAAACTACATCTGCGTTCCATCATTCATGAGTTGCTCTGGTTCCTGATGGGGGAGACCAATATCCGTTATCTGAAAGAGAACGGTGTGAGTATCTGGGATGAATGGGCGGATGAAAACGGAGATCTGGGGCCGGTGTATGGGTATCAGTGGCGCTCCTGGCCTGCTGCCGATGGTCATAGCATCGATCAGATCGGTCAGTTGGTAGAACAGATCCGTCAGAATCCCGATTCCCGCCGACTCATTGTCTCCGCCTGGAACCCGGCGGAGGTGGATAATATGGCGTTGCCACCCTGCCATTGCCTGTTTCAGTTCTATGTGGCGGAGGGCCGGCTCTCCTGTCAGCTCTACCAGCGTAGCGCCGATATCTTTCTTGGGGTGCCATTCAATATTGCCTCCTACGCACTGCTGACAAGGATGCTGGCGCAGGTCACGGGGTTGCTGCCGGGCGACTTTGTGCATACCTTTGGTGATGCACATCTCTACTCCAACCATCTGGAGCAGACCGATCTGCAGCTCAGTCGAGCGCCGCGTCGATTGCCAACGATGCGCATCAATCCGGAGGTGAAGGATATTTTCAGCTTCCGCTTCGAGGACTTCGAGTTGCTTGACTACGACCCGCATCCTCATATCAAGGCACCCGTGGCGGTATGAACCGGGGGCAACCGGTCATCTCCCTTATCTGGGCGATGTCGGAGAACCGGGTGATCGGGCGGGACAACCAGTTACCTTGGCATCTTTCCGCTGATCTGCAACATTTTAAGGCCTTGACCCTGGGTAAGCCGATTGTCATGGGGCGAAAAACCTGGGAGTCTCTGCCCGGCCTGCTGCCTGACCGACCGCATATTGTAGTGACCCGTGATGCAGACTATCGAGCCGATGATTGTTTGGTGGTTCACTCGGTTGATGAGGCAATAACCCGCTTGAAGGGTGTGGCAGAGGTCATGGTCGTAGGTGGGGCTGCCATCTATACAGCGGTGCTACCCAGGGCTACTCGGCTCTACCTTACTTTGGTACATGCTGAGGTTGAGGGCGATACCTATTTCCCCGAACTTGATCTCTCTCAGTGGTGCGAAATCGAGCGGGAACACCACATGGCCGACGAGCAAAACAGCTATCCTTACAGCTTTATCAAACTGGAGCGTAAACAGCCTTAAATGCGGACTGTCTGGTTAAACCTTGCCGGGTTTCAAGGCCCCAAGACAGGAGAGTTGAATCGGCTTGGGTGGTTTTTTCTTTCTCACCTTCAGCGCCGTCAGTTGTCCGCCCCAAAGGCAACCGGTATCGATGGACCAGACATTTTTACCTTGATAGTAACCCAGGGTGGACCAGTGTCCGAAGATGATTCGGTCTTTGCGGCTGGCCCTCCGGGGGGCATCAAACCAGGGGATCAGGTCAGAGCCTTGACTGCCTGGGGTACCTTTCCCACGCATGGCGAGCTTTCCCTGGGGAGTGCAATAGCGCAAACGGGTAAAACAGTTGGTGATAAAGCGCAGACGCGCCATTCCGGTTAGCTTATTAGACCATTGCGCAGGATCATTACCATACATGGCATGGCAGAAATCGTGAAAACTCGAACCCTGTAATACGACCTCCAGTTCGCGGGCATAACTCAAGGCCGATGGGATGTCCCATTGAGGAGGCAGGCCGGCGTGTATCAGGCTATATCCGCTTTTTTGGCAGTGATACATCACTGACTGGTGGCGCAACCAGTGAATCAGCTCATCACGGTCCGGTGCACTCAGGATCTCATCCAGGGTTCCATGTTTATAATGACTGCGGTTGCCCTGTGACAGGGCGAGAAGGTGCAGGTCATGATTGCCCAAAACAGTGATGGCCCGATTCCCCAGGGATTTGACGAAGCGGATTACCTCCAGTGATTTGGGGCCGCGATTGACGATATCACCAGCCAGCCAAAGTTTATCCTTAGCGGGGTCAAATTCGATCAGCTCCAGCAGACGCCGAAACTCGTCGTAACAGCCCTGGATATCGCCAATGGCATAAATGGCCATTCAGTCCTCCTTCATTTTAACAGGGCCAGCTGCCGGTCATGCTCCCGGCTGAGCAGTATCAGGGCGCAGATCGCCCCGATGAGAGCGAGGAACATGTCTGTCTGAGTGTCCCAAGGATCCCCCTGGGTACCGAGAAATGCCTCGGCTGCCTGCTCGCTGATCAGCGCGACCCACCATTCGATGAGTTCATAGAAGGCGCTGAATGCAAGACAAAAGCAGATGGTCAGAAAGAACAGCCAGCGTCCCGCGGCGAGTGGTGACCGGCGTAGCAGAATCTCCCGGGCCAGTATGGCAGGCACGAAGCCTTGAATGAAATGGGCCACCCGATCATAGTGGTTGCGGGAGAGTTCGAAGCTGTCTCGCAGAGAGTTGAAGAGCGGCACTTCAGCATAGGTGTAGTAGCCTCCCAGGATAAGGATCAGTGCATGAAAGGTCAGGAGGCGGTAACTCAGCAGAGTGAGGGGGAACCGTTGATAGGTTACAGCCAGCAGGATCAGACCGATAAGCACCGGCAGGGTTTCCAACAGCCAGGTGAGGCGGTCGGCCTCCGGACTGATGCCACTTGCCAGCAGAATCAGTAGAACAGCAGACCAGAGCAATAAGGGTTCACTCAAGCGGAACCATTCCGTTGGTTGAGTCATCGTGGTAAAGCTGATTCCTATGTGGCTGAATGGGTCAGGCGTTACTGCTCAATGCAAACTGCCCGGGCGAGCCAGGGAAAATGCGGGTACCAGGGCATCAAAGTGGTTGCCAAGATTATCCACCATGTCGTAAGAGCCCTGCATGCTTCCCACCGGGGTATCCAGGATAGTGCCACTGGTATAACGAAAGGTTTCTCCAGGCTTTAGATGGGGCTGTTCACCCACGACGCCTTGACCTCTTACCTCTTGTACCTTGCCGTTGGCGTCCGTGATGATCCAGTACCGATTCAATAGCTTTGCGGCTTCCGTGCCATCATTGCGAATGGTGATCGTATAGGAAAAGACATAGCGATGCTTGTCGGGAGATGACTGGTTTTCGATATAGTCAGTTTCAACCTGTACAGCAATCTGATGTGAGGTTTCGTGGTTCATTTGATTCTTGTATACGAACTTGGTTGCACTGCAGGCATCCTGCCACCCCGCATCCGACCGTTGGAACCGAGCTTCGTAACTGATCACCTGTCTTTCTATTAAGGTTACTGAGTGAGGGTCGAGAGCGCAATGGGGAACTGGATTTAAGAATTAAACCTGTCTGCCGCTGGAATGATCAATCACTGATATCTAGGAGTGGTAAAGGTGCGAAAAGTTTATTTTGCACTGCTACTGACGATGATCGCTTCACCTGTCTGGTCTGTCGATGAGAATGCTCAGGGGCTGGCATTGGTCAATGCCGCGATGGTGGGGCAGGTAGAAAAAGTGCAGGATCTACTGGCACAGGGAGTAGACGTGAACAGTAAGAATTCAGTTGGCCGAAGCGCGCTGCATCAGGCTGCGTTCAATGGTAACTTCTTGACGGTGCGGGCACTTCTCTCCGCGGGGGCGGATACTGGTCTGGTTGATGGTCGCGGTGCTACCGCTTTGATGGATGCCTCAGCCTTTGGGCATTTGAAAGTGGTGAGATTGCTGATTCAAGCGGGAGTTGATGTAAATGCCAAGGATCAAGGCGGGAATTCTGCGTTGAGTCTTGCCGTTAAAGGTGGGAATGATGCGGTGTCGGAACTTTTAACCGCGGCTGGCGCGCTAGAGGCATCCGAAGATTGAGAGTGAAAAGGGGAAAAGTAAGTAAAATTACACAGAATTGTCCCGCGGTAATACATAATTTTGCTGGTTTTGCTGTGACAGTGTGATCCTATTCAAAGTCACACAAATATTGTGCGTTAATAATCAGCAATAACCATTTGATATAAGAGAGTAAAAAAAGATGTACAGGCAGCGCTCATATCGCAAGCCCGATTTTTTCGCCGTATTGGTACTGTTGGTTACCTTGGGTTTTGGTTTGACGGTGACAATTCAGTTGATCGCTTCCGATGTCGATTATGTGGTGGAGGGGCAGCCCGTCAAATCAGAGGCCATTTCAGGTTAAAGGTAGTATACCGACTTCGTCATTATTTTTGAGGTCAGTTTCATTGCCAGTTTGACTGGGACAGGCAGTTCAGCGCCACCCGCCTCCAAAGCCACCGTGGCGTGGTGGATCTCATCATCCTTCATCTGTTCAAGAATCGCACGGCTCTTCTGGTCATTTGTCGGCAAGCGGCTCAAATGCTCATTGAGATGGGCTTCGACCTGATGTTCGGTCTCGGCCACAAAGCCGAGGCTCCACTTATCACCCGCAAGTCCCGCGACAGCACCGATCGCGAATGAACCCGCATACCAGAATGGATTGAGCAGACTCTTCCGGTTGTCCAGTTCATGCAGGCGTTTTTCACACCAGTCCAGATGGTCGTTCTCCTCTTGAGCGGCGCGTTCCATGCCTTTTCGCACGTCCGCCAGTTTGGCGGTCAGGGCCTGTCCCTGATAGAGGGCTTGGGCACAGACTTCGCCGGTATGGTTGATGCGCATCAACCGAGCGGTCTCGTCCTGTTCCTGCTCAGACAATTCAGCATCATCCAGATTATCCGCGGGATTACTCCTTTCGGTGACCTGTGGACGGCCGAAGAGGGTGCGCAGGGCCTGATCGATGCCGATCATGAACTGGTCAGCCGGGCTGTATCTTCTCTTTGTCATAGGTTGAAAGATAACCCCAGCGGGGTATGGGATTCAAGGCTGAAATTCTCCACCCAGCAAAAGTCGGTTGATCAGTTCAATGGGGTGAAGAACCTCGATAGGGAGCTTTGCTTGCTGAACCTGCAGTTGGAACTGAATGGAGCAACCGGTGTTTGAGGTGACCAGAATATCCGGGGCGGTCGATTTCAGCAGTGTGAGTTTGTCCTCTCCAAGCGCATTGGAGAGTTTGGGTTGGGTCAGCAGATAACTGCCCGCGGCACCACAGCAGAGGTTGTTGTCAGGCAGCGCGAATACCTCCAGTTGAGGGACCCTTTCCAGTAACCCGATGGTCCTGTCTCTTCGGGCGCTGCAGGGAATATGCACGGCAACTCGCGCTGCCAGTGGCGCCAATGCCAGATTTTGTTGATATGAGTTGAGCTGTTTGAGAAGGAAGTCGGTAATGTTTTCGACGGGCAGCCGACTTGCCTCATGTTCACTCAATTCCAGGTGACAGGCACTGGCCAGGGTGATCAGGGCCTCCGCACCGCTGGTCTCTGTCTGCAGACGGTTCCGCGCACACATTTGCTCTGCCCGTTCAGTAAACCCGTTATGGCGATGCAGGGCGCCACAACAGGTCTGTTTTGCAGGGATTTCGACGGCAAACCCGAGCCGAGTCAGGACCTGTATGGCGGCATGAATGGCAGGATAGTCCGCTTTACTGGAGACGCAGCCAATGAAGAGTTGCAGGCTCTTGCCAGTTGGCCGCTTGGCCGGATAGAGCGCGGGTTCAGCGGCACTGTTTGGCAGAAGTGTTGCCACTTTGAAGAGTTGCTTGGTTCTTGTGGGGACGAGCATTTGCCCAAAATGAAGCAGGCGGCCGCGACGAAGTGACGGCAGCAAATGGGAGATCTTCCGCAGACGGGTACGGCTGCTGAGGATGTTCAAAAGCCAGGGTTTGAGGCCAGCCGGGGATTGTTTGTGGTCTTGCCGGATCCTGGCTCGAATCCCATCGATCAAATCTCCATAGACCACACCGGAGGGACAGGCGATTTCACAGGCCCGGCAGCCGAGGCATCGGTCGAGGTGCGCCCGCAGGCCAGGGGTTGGCCTGAGTTCTTCGCAAAGAACTGCCTGGATCAAGGCAATGCGCCCTCGGGGGGAATCGGCTTCATTGGAGAGCTTCAGGTAGGTTGGGCAGTGAGGCAGGCAGAGACCGCATTTTACACAGCGGTCAGTCTCCCTGAGCAGCGGGTCCGGAATCACAGATTGTCTGAACGGGTGGATTTTTTCATGCAGGCCCTATAATACCGGGTAATCAAAAACGGATCACTGCGGGTGCTGTACATGTCTTACTATCGCTACCATCTCTTCTTCTGCACTAACCAGCGGGATGACGGTCGTTCCTGTTGTGCCCAGCATGCTGCCCGGAAGATGCGTGGCTATCTTAAAGAGAGGGTCAAGGAGCTCGGACTTGCGGGAGCCGGGGGTGTCAGAATCAACACAGCCAGTTGCCTCGACCGTTGTGAAAAAGGCCCTGTGATCGTGGTTTACCCGGAAGATACCTGGTACACCTATGTCGATGCCGAGGATCTTGACGAGATTCTGGAGAAACACCTGATAGCGGGTGAAGTGGTGGATCGGTTGAGGATAAAGTAGCGTTTGTTCAGGAGTAACCATTCAGTTTCGACACTAATATGCCACTGCTTTCAGGTATTTCTTAAGGTGATTAGCCCCATCTCTCAGCTGGGCCTCGGCGGTGGGGATAGGCTGCCGAAACACGCTGTAAATACGTCCGTGTACGCTCCACGGCGGCATCCAT
>JBDLIF010000080.1:0-9174 GCA_039714955.1 Pseudomonadota bacterium
CGTGATTCACCTAGCAGATGAGTCGGTCTATCGAACAAAATGCACTTGAATTCAACTCGTTGATAGTAGAATGGAGTGGTCAACTGCGGAATCTAGGTTGAAATACCCCTGTTGCAGTGGAGTCTCTGGTTCCCACCCCCATCCCAACCTTCCCCCTCAAGGGGGAAGGAGTTGAAGAGCAATGTTGCCCCAATCCGTCCTGCTGAGCTTTGTAGCTCATGAGTCATCTTCGCGGCGATATTCCCCTTCAATCACCCGATTTCCCCCAGATGTTTTTGGCGTTTTGGGGCCACCGGCAGGATGCATGATCCCTCCACCCTTCAAACCAGCAACTAACAGCCAGCGTCTGAATGGGGGAACCAGGAAGGCAAACCCAACCGCATCGGTTACAAAACCCGGCAGCAGGAGCAGGACGCCGCAGATCAGCAGCACCGTGCCTTCCATCATTTCGATGGCGGGCACTTCACCCCGATCGATCGACTCCCGCACCTTCATCAGGGTTGAGAAGCCCTGAGTGCGGACCATCCAACCCCCGAGGATTGCGGTGAATAGCGTCAGAAAAATGGTGGAGAAGGCGCCGATCTGAGCCCCCACCTTGATCAGAAAATAGAGCTCGGTGAGAGGAATGCCAACGAATATCAGCAAGAAAATGAGTATCGGATTCATGCTGTGAGCTTACGCTCCCCCTGCCACGGGGACAAGTCACGCCCCCCTAAGCAATTTCATACCTGATTACACCCAATACTCAGCCAGGATACGCGATGTTACGACTTTTACGTCCGCGATATCTGAACCCAGTCTGAAAGACACGCCGTGAATACGTCCATGTAGGCTCGGCTGCGGCCTCTCTGCCGCAGACGGTCTTTCAGACTGGGTCCAGATATCGCTTTGACCCTATTGTAAAATTTCATTTCTTTCAGCATGGGATCGTTGCTAAGTCTTGGGCGTAATCAGCATTTCATATATCCAGATCCCAAAAAAAAGAGCATATTTTGCGCCAGCCTGCCCATATATAGTATTTTCCCCAGATGTCGACTTCCATTCTTTTGACGCTGTGCACCGTTCCCGACCGGGACAGGGCCATGAACCTGGCCGAAAAGCTGGTGGACAGCGGACTTGCGGCCTGCGTCAATATCACCGCACCGATCACCTCCGTCTATCGGTGGGAGGGAAAGCGGGAGATGGCTGATGAGGTCCTGCTGCTGATCAAGACCACGGCGGGGCAATATGCGGCACTGGAGTCGGCAATCCGGACACTCCACCCCTATGAACTTCCAGAGATTCTTGCAGTCCCTGTAGAACAGGGCCTGCAAGGCTACCTCGACTGGGTTGAACGATGCACAACAACAAGATCCTGATATTTCTCCTCCTCATACTTACCAGCCTGAACCTATGGTCTCAGGACAGCTCGGCGGAAGACGACCTGCTGATGCCCGACCAGGCCTACCAGATCAAGGGCCGTACCGATGGGCCGGATCATCTGATCGTGGAGTGGCGGATCGCCGATGATTACTATATGTATCGGGACAAGATAGGTTTCGAGACTGACTCCCTGGGTATCGAGTTGGGCGAACCTGTGTTGTCGGAGGCCAAAATCAAGCATGACGAATTCTTTGGTGAGGTGGCGATCTACCGCAACCTGGCCAGTGCCCGCATCCCAATCCAGCGTGGCCAGGGCTCGGCGGAGACCATCAGGCTTCAGGCCCGTTCCCAGGGCTGCGCTGACCAGGGCATCTGTTTTCCCCCCCATATCCAGGAGATCCTGTTGGCCCTGGAGCCCATGCCAGCACCTGCTCTCGATAAGATGACTGGCCAGGCTGGCGATAGCCTCAACGCCATCATCGGCAACAATAGCAGTCCACTGTTTGGGAATAGCGCCGATGACGAGATCCTCGACCCGGAACAGGCCTACCACTTGAGCGTGGTGGTTGAGGATGGCGGCCACTTGCGCCTGTTGTGGAACATTGCGGATGGCACCTACCTCTATCAGGATAAGATCGAGCTTAGGCTGCTCGAGGCGGATGGGGTGGCGATTGGCGACTATCGTCTGCCACCCCCCGAAATCAAACAGGACGCCGTCAAGCCTGATGGCACCATCGGGGATGTAGCGCTCTACCACCACGAAATTGACTTGCTGCTGCCCCTGACCCGCGGTAATACCGAGGCCACATCCATCACCCTGGAGGCTGGCTATCAGGGTTGCGCGGAACTTGGGATCTGCTATCCGCCAATCCGCAAGCAGTTCAAGCTGTCGCTGCCCGCTATCGCGACTGCCGAGGCGGCAACCATCCTGCCTGCCACTCCCTCTGTCACCAGTGAGCCTGTTTCGGAAGTGGACGAGATTACCGCCACCCTGGCGGGTGGCTCCATGCTGCTGGTGATCGGCGTCTTCTTTCTGCTGGGACTGGGGCTCGCCTTTACCCCCTGCATCTTTCCCATGATCCCAATCCTCTCGGGCATCATCGCCGGTCAGGGTGCATCGATCACCACCCGTAAGGCCTTCATCCTTTCGCTGGTCTATGTGCTGGCTATGGCCATCACCTATACCCTGGCGGGCGTACTCGCAGGCTTGTTTGGCGGCAACCTGCAGGCCACCTTCCAGAATCCCTGGATCCTCAGTGCCTTTGCCGGGGTCTTTGTCCTGCTGGCGTTCTCCATGTTTGGCTTCTATGACCTGCAACTCCCCAGCAGCCTGCAAAGCAGGCTCACCGAGATCAGCAACAAGCAACGGGGCGGGACTCTCTTTGGTGTGGCCATCATGGGATTTCTCTCGGCCCTGATCGTGGGTCCCTGTGTGGCGCCACCACTGGCCGGTGCACTGATCTATATCGGTCAGACCGGTGATGCCCTGCTCGGTGGCTTGGCCCTGTTCGCCCTCAGCATGGGTATGGGGGCTCCACTGCTCGCGATTGGCGCCTCCGCCGGTAAGCTGCTGCCGAGGGCTGGCAGCTGGATGGACGCGGTCAAGGCGGTTTTCGGTGTCGCCATGCTGGGAGTGGCCATCTTTTTGCTGGAGCGCATCATTCCCGCCGATCTCGCCTTGCTGTTATGGGGCATACTGCTGATCATCTCCGCCATCTACATGGGGGCGCTGCGTCATCTGGAGATCGAGGCGAGTGGTTGGCAAAAGCTCTGGAAGGGGTTGGGGATGGTCTTTCTCGTCTATGGCACCCTGATGCTCGTAGGCGCCGCTGGCGGGGGTAAGGATACCCTGCAACCCCTGCGCGGCCTGGGTGGGGGTGGCGAGCATGCCGCGGAGGAGCTGATCTTCAAGCGCATCAAAACCCTGGATGACCTGCGGCGCGAGGTTGCCAATGCCAGCGTTCGAGGTCAAACCGTTATGCTCGACTTCTACGCCGACTGGTGCATCTCCTGTAAGGAGATGGAGAAATATACCTTTAGTGACCCAAAGGTTATCGATGCCCTGCGGGGTACTCTGCTGTTGCAAGCCGATGTGACCGCCAACGACGCACGGGATCAGGCCCTGCTGCAGGACCACTTTGGCCTGCCGGGACCACCGGCCATCATGTTTTATGCCAAGGACGGCAGGGAGAGAAAAAATTATCGGGTCGTGGGCTTCAAATCGGCCGAGGAGTTCGCCGATCACATTAACAGGGCCCTGCGCTGAACAGGGACTATAGGAAATCTATGAGCTGTAGTTATGCATAGTCGAAAAAGTAATTGCACCAGTATCTTGTAACGATCTTGGTGAAATATGTATTGAAACTGGACAAAATCAACTTGATCTTGCAGAATTCCATCGTTATGCGTTATTCTGCCTGTCGAAGTCGTTTTCCGCTTGATCGTCTTCGCCGACACCCTGAGATCCATGTTTCAGCCTCTGGAAATCGACACTATGGCGACCATCCTGGTACTCAACGGCCCCAATCTCAATCTGCTGGGCATGCGCGAGCCGGAACACTATGGTCGGGATACCCTGGATGATATCCGCAACCGGCTGGAACAACAGGCGGAAGCGGCCGGACACCGGCTCGAATTCCGCCAAAGCAATGCAGAACACGAACTGGTGGAGTGGATCCACAAGGCCTTTCAGGAGGGGATTGAGTTCATCCTCATCAACCCAGCCGCCTTCACGCATACCAGTGTTGCCTTGAGGGATGCGCTGTTGGGTACGGCAATTCCTTTCATCGAAGTGCATCTATCGAATGTGCATGCCCGCGAGTCCTTTCGCGGTCACTCCTATCTTTCCGACAAAGCCATTGGCGTAATCACCGGACTAGGCGCCCAGGGTTATGAACTCGCCTTGCAGGCTGCCGTCAAGCGCCTCGACGCTCACTAAACAAACGAGACCGAACACCATGGATATCCGTAAAGTAAAGAAACTGATCGAGTTGCTGGAAGAGTCCGATATTGCTGAAATTGAGATTCACGAGGGTGAGGAGTCGGTACGTATCAGCCGTCAAAGCGCCCTGCCTACCCAGCTCGCCGCCATGCCTGCTGCACCTGCCGCCGTTCTCTCACCAGCACCTGTCGCTGAAGCACCCGCGGTGGTGGAATCAGCGGAAGAGATTAAGGGCCATGTGGTAAAATCGCCCATGGTAGGCACCTTCTATCGTTCCCCTTCGCCCGGTAGCAAGTCCTTTGTCGAAGAGGGTCAGCCGGTTGTGGTGGGTGAAACCCTCTGCATCATCGAAGCCATGAAGATCCTTAATCAGATTGAGTCCGACAAGGCCGGCACAGTGAAGAAGGCCCTGGTGGAAAACGGCCAGCCAGTTGAGTACAACGAACCCCTCTTTATCATCGATTGAGCTGTACCATGATTGATAAAATAGTTATCGCCAACCGCGGCGAGATCGCCTTGCGTATATTAAGGGCCTGCAAGGAACTGGGGATCAAGACCGTCGCTGTCCATTCCGAGGCCGACAGGGATTTGAAGCATGTGCTACTGGCAGATGAATCGGTGTGTATCGGACCGGCCCCCTCTGCTGAAAGTTACCTGCAGATCCCAGCCATCATCAGTGCGGCCGAGGTCACTGACTCAGTTGCAATCCATCCAGGTTATGGTTTTCTTTCCGAGAATGCGGATTTTGCCGAACGCGTAGAAAACAGCGGATTTATCTTCATCGGCCCCAAGGCGGAGACGATCCGTACCATGGGAGACAAGGTGGCCGCCATTGAATCGATGCAACAGGCTGGTGTGCCAACGGTTCCCGGTTCCGATGGCCCTCTGGACGACAATACAACACGCACCAAGCAGCTGGCCATCCGGATCGGCTACCCGGTAATCATCAAAGCCGCGGGGGGCGGTGGCGGCCGGGGCATGCGCGTGGTTCATTCAGAGGCCACCCTGCTGAATGCCGTGGCAATGACCCAGGCAGAGGCAGAGGCCGCCTTTGGGAACGGCATGGTCTACATGGAGAAGTATCTGGTGAATCCACGCCACGTGGAGTTCCAGGTCCTCTCGGACACCCACGGCAATGCGATCCACCTCGGCGAGCGCGATTGCTCCATGCAACGACGCCATCAGAAGGTGGTGGAGGAGGCGCCGGCTCCAGGCATCAGCGAAGAGCAGCGTCGGGATGTGGGTGGGCGCTGCGCGGAGGCCTGCCGCCAAATTGGTTACCGCGGCGCAGGAACCTTCGAGTTCCTGTATGAAAATGGGGAGTTCTACTTCATCGAGATGAACACCCGGGTACAGGTCGAACATCCGGTCACCGAACTGATCACCGGTGTCGATATCGTGCGGGAGCAGATCCTAATCGCCAGTGGTGAACCCCTCAGCCTGACCCAGGAGGATGTCAGCCTCACCGGCCATGCGGTGGAGTGTCGCATCAATGCGGAGGACCCGGAGAAGTTCCTGCCGAGCCCCGGCACCATTACCCAGCTGCATATGCCTGGAGGCCCCGGTATACGTGTGGATACCCACATATACAATGGCTACAGGGTACCGCCCTACTACGACTCCATGATCGGCAAGCTGGTTGCCTACGGCAGCAACCGCCAATCCGCCATTGCCCGCATGCGCATTGCCCTGGGGGAGATGGTAATCAGTGGCATCAAGACCAACATCCCACTGCAACTGGAGATCATGAAGGATTCCGCCTTCCAGGCCGGAGGGGCGAATATCCATTATCTGGAAAAGAAACTGGGGCTCTAGTACTAAAGGGCCGATGCCGAGGTATGAATCCAAGCACCCTCTAATGGGTATGTGGCGATTTATAATTCAAAAATCATCCTCATGTCCTGGCTACAGATCTCTATCGATACCAGCGAAGCGCAGGCCCCGCTGATGGAACGGCTGTTCGAGAATCTGGGGGCGCTCTCCGTCACCCTGGGGGATGCCGGCGATCAGCCGCTGTTGGAGCCGAAACCCGGCGAAGAGCGCATCTGGCATACCACCCGCGTCACCGGACTCTTCGAAGCGGAACGGGATGCGGATGAACTACGCTCCGCCATCAACCAGGCACTGAATTGCGACCTAACCCGTAGCCTGCAACTGCAAAGGTTGGAAGACCGGGCCTGGGAGCGGGTCTGGCTGGAGCATTTTCATCCGATGAAATTCGGCCGGCGTCTTTGGGTCTGTCCGGATGGTCAGCTCCCCAGCGAAACGGATGCCGTCATCGTCCAGCTGGACCCGGGACTTGCGTTTGGTACCGGCACCCACCCGACAACGGCCCTCTGCCTCGAATGGCTCGACAGCCTCGAACTGGCAGGCAAAACACTCATCGATTATGGCTGCGGCTCAGGCATCCTGGCCATTGCCGCCCTGCAACTCGGGGCTGACAAGGCCATCGCTGTCGATTACGATCCGCAAGCCCTGGAGGCAACCCGATACAATGCCGTGAGGAATGGTGTTGCCGATCGCTTGACCACACACCTGCCCGTAGAAATACCCGATGCCCCAGCTGAACTGTTGGTCGCCAACATCCTGGCTGGCCCACTCATCGAACTGGCACCCAAACTTCGTGAACTCCTTAAACCACAGGGTCGTTTTGCCCTATCCGGAATCCTTGTTGAGCAAACCGGCAGTGTCACATCCGCCTATGAGCATTTTGCCAGACTCGACCCAGCAAGGCAGTTGATGGAATGGATGCTAATAACCGGTAATAAAAGGTAGGAAGCAAATCTCCTATCTTGCTATTCAATCTGTCGCATGAGATGTCCGCGGGGCGGCATCGAATCAGCTGCATCAGATAGTGGAACCATGGGCCATCCGGTAGGGTGCCTTAAGACTAGAATCGGATCTCTTAGGGACCACAGGTTGAAACGAAGGTCACCCCGCCGGAAAACGCCTACTGAGCTTCTCTGTTAAGTTTCAGGTGGTTGTCTTTACCCCCCATCAGATTCACATGCCTGCTGCTTCAAGAGATGCCTCATCCCGTTATACCCAAGGCGTGGGTGTTGAAGCGCTTGCCGCTATCGAAGGCTTCTCCCCGGGCCACATGCCACAAGGACAAGGCAGGTTTGCGTATAAGGGCAACGATGGCTTTGCTCTTGAGACCGCCATCGCGTTTGACCTTATGCTGGTACCATGGAGCGCTCGCTCCATCAATACAACCTTGACGGAGCACTAGGTTCAAACATCGTTACTTTTTTACAAAAATAATGCAGTAGCCCTGATCCTGTTTGTTGTGTGCTACACCAAAAGTTAATAAACCTTTGACCAGTGTCGTCACAGGCCTATCCAGCAATGGTTGTCCCAGGCAGTTTTCCAAGGATTTTTTGCGCTCCTGGCTGAGTATCCCATCGATATAGATCGGTTGTGGTTGGCTGATTATTTGGGTTAGAGAGATAGATTGGCTGTCAATTTTGTTGGGTTTTACACTGTTAGACCACTGGCTGTTGGGGGTGGGTCCGGTAGACAAAGACTCTTCGGAGAGCCATTGAGTATTGGCAAGGGTGTTGTGTAGCTGTTGTACCTGCTGGCGGGTTTTATCCAAACTGCCAAGACCAAGATCATCACCACGCCGCTTCAGTCGGATAGTGAGTTGGTCATAGTGAAAAAGGAGATGCTGGGTCAGCTCTTCACGGACTTCCTGGGTCAGTTCGCTGGAATAGTCTGCCAATGATGGGCGATAGGGTTTGGCGAAGAACCTGCCATAAGGTCTCAACATAACCACCTCGTAGATGACCTCGAGGATATCTTTGAGGTCTGTTTTATGGTCAAAGCCGTTTAGGGCGCGGATAATTTTTACCAGGCTGTAGTACTGACCAACGGTGGGGCTGGCTGAGATGGCCAGATCGGCCAGGGTCTGCAGTTGGTTTAGCACTTGGAAGCTCAGGTGGTGGAAGCGCCTGTCATCCAGGGTACGGAAGGCGGCTTCGACGGCGACGAGCAAATCCTTGTTGCTATCAGGCAGCTCGGGAAAGGCGTTGGCGACGCTTTTTATGAAGTGCCGGTAGGCGGTGCGGAGTTGTTTTCCTCTTGTGCTTTCGGCCGGGGTTCTGAAGCGGTATTCGAACAGCGGGTCCAGATCCCGCTGCAGGAAACTGAGCAGTGAGCCATCGGCCTGCAGCCAATAGCTGCCGGCCATGGTTATAAAGCGATAGGCCGGCCCCTGACTGGCTGTGAATTCGGCACGATCAAACTTGGCCTGGCTGGTGATGGCGCTGTAGAACACGCTGTCGAGCAGCCCTTTGGCCTGGTTGTGGTTGGCCGCTTGCCATGCTCCTGCATCGAAGTCGATCAGGCTGAGCCAGTAAGCGGTCAGATGACGGCTCTGTTGGGGCGTCAATGGGGTGAATTTTTTCGGGTAATGGCCGGGGAAATCGATCAGTTTCACCGCTCCGCTGAAGGCCGGGGAGGGTAGCTGTTCGAGCTGCTCCAGTAGGGGGTTGGCCAGTTCTTTCCCGGTCAGTGCCTTGATCTCCGCCTTTAATTGCTGATCCCGTTGCCTGATTTCCATGCCGGAGAGGCTACGTGCCGCCGCTGGGCGGAAGGCTTCCCGCAGCAATGCGGTGTAGAGTCTGCTGCGTTCCGTCAGCAGTTGCTCCATCTCCTGACGGGGGGTGTTATCGGTCTGTGCGTCCTGGCGTTGCTGGCGCAGATCCGCGAGGGCCAGCTGCAGGTCGAGGCGTTGCCGTTCCAGGATTTCCAGCTGCTGTTGCAGTTGTCGCGAGCGCTGCTCCAGAGCCTCCCTTTTTGCCTCCAGCCGTTGACTTTGCTGGATATGGTCGATCTCCAGCCCAAACCCCTGGATGAAGGGTAGCCAG
>JBDLIF010000081.1:0-9168 GCA_039714955.1 Pseudomonadota bacterium
GGCGAAGGATGACCTGCGGGTCGCGCAGGCGGAGCGTGAGGCAACCGGCAGGCAAATGGAACAGGCACAACAACGCTTCGATGTCGGATTGATTGCGATAACCGATGTCCATGAGGCCCAGGCCGCCCATGATTCGGCCCGGGCTTTGGAGATTGCCGCCGATAACAGCCTCGACAATGCCTGGGAGGCCCTGTTCGAGATCATCGGTCCCGAGGCGAAGACCAGCCTGGACAAGCTGGGTGATAAGCTGCCGCTCAAGCCACCGGTGCCTAACGACCTGGAGGAGTGGTCGAATACCGCGCAGCAGCAGAACTTCGACATCATCGCCACGCGCAGCAATGTGGAGTCGATCCGTCAGGATATAGAGGTCAGTCGTTCCGGTCATTTCCCGACCCTGGATCTGGTGGGGGGGTACAATCTCCGCCGTACCGACAATGACATTGGTACCGAGGCGGATACCGGCAGCATCGGCCTGGAGTTGGCGATTCCCCTCTATAGCGGGGGGGGGGTCAGCGCCCGCACCGAGCAGGCCCGGGCCAACCATCGCGCCGCGCAACAGAATCTCGATCAGACCCGCCGCGCGGTGAACCGGCAGGTGCGCGATGCCTTCCGGGGCATGCTCTCCACCATCAGCCGGGTCGAGGCCTTGAAGGCGGCCACGGTCTCCGCCAAGAGCGCCCTGGAGTCGACCCAGGCCGGTTACGAGGTGGGGACGCGTACCATCGTCGATGTGCTGAACGTGCAGCGCAATCTCTTCTCCTCCCAGCGGGACTATCTCCGTTCCCGTTACGACTACATCGTCAACGGACTCTCGCTGAAGTCGGCCGCCGGCAATCTCAGCGAGGAGGATCTGGTGCTGGTCAATACCTGGCTGGAGCGGTAATCGAGCGATGTCGGGTAATACCATCGGAAAGCTTTTCACCGTCACCTCATTTGGTGAGAGCCACGGGCCCTCTATCGGCTGTATCGTGGATGGCTGTCCGCCGGGGCTGGAACTGAGCGAGGCGGATCTGCAGCGCGACCTGGACCGGCGCAAGCCGGGTACCTCCCGCCACACCACCCAGCGGCGTGAGGAGGATAGGGTGCAGATTCTCTCCGGGGTCTTCGAGGGCCGGACCACCGGTACACCGATCGGCCTGATCATCCACAACACCGACCAGCGTTCTAAAGATTATTCAGAGATCATGGATCGCTTCCGTCCTGGCCATGCGGACTACACCTATACGCAGAAGTACGGTTTTCGCGACTACCGTGGCGGCGGCCGCTCCTCCGCCCGGGAGACCGCGATGCGGGTGGCGGCCGGGGGGATCGCGAAGAAATACCTGAAGGAGCGTTATGGCATCGAGATCCATGGCTACCTGTCCCAGCTGGGTCCCATCAAGGTGGAGAAGCTCGACTGGCAGCAGGTGGAGCAGAACGCCTTCTTCTGCCCCGATGCGGACAAGGTGGCGGAGCTGGAGTCCTACATGGATGCCCTGCGCAAGGAGGGCAACTCCATCGGGGCGAGGATCAATGTGGTGGCAACCGGGGTGCCCGCCGGTCTGGGGGAGCCGATCTTCGACCGGCTGGATGCGGATATCGCCCATGCCATGATGAGCATCAATGCGGTCAAGGGGGTGGAGATCGGTGACGGTTTTGCCTGCGTGGAACAGAAGGGCACCGAGCACCGGGATGAGATGACCCCGGAGGGTTTTCAGAGCAATCATGCCGGTGGCGTGCTGGGAGGTATCTCCAGCGGCCAGGCAATCCTCGCCAGCATCGCGTTGAAGCCGACCTCCAGTCTGCGCCTGCCTGGGCACACGGTGAACAGAGAAGGGAAGCCGGTGGAGGTGGTGACCCAGGGACGCCACGATCCCTGTGTCGGCATTCGTGCCACGCCCATTGCCGAAGCGATGCTCGCCATCGTACTGCTGGATCACCTACTGCGTCACCGGGGGCAGAACATGGATGTGGTTTCCGCCACGCCGGATATCGCCGCATCCGCCAAGCCGTAGCGCTGCATGCCTTATTGGCGCCTCTCGGGCTTCTATTTTTTCTATTTCGCCTCCCTGGGGGCCCTGCTGCCCTTCTGGGGGCTCTATCTCAAGGATCGTGGATTCTCCCCTGTGGAGATCGGTGAATTGATGGCGGTGGTGATGGCCACCAAACTGATCGCGCCCAATATCTGGGGCTGGATTGCCGATCATACCGGTAGGCGCATGCCGATAGTGCGCCTGGCCTCGCTGCTCTCCGTTTTTACCTTTGCCGGGGTCTTCTATGCCACGGGTTACTGGGCCCTGGCATTGGTCATGATGCTGTTCAGTTTTTTCTGGAATGCCTCACTGCCCCAGTTCGAGGCGGTCACCATGAGTTATCTGGGGGAGCGGATTCGCGAGTACAGCCATATCCGCCTCTGGGGTTCCATCGGCTTCATCCTGGCCGTGGTGGGATTGGGCCTGTTTGTGGATGAGCTGGGCATTGGACTGGTGCCCCAGGTGGTGCTGGTATTGTATGTGGGGATTCTGCTGAACAGCCTGCTGGTGCCGGAGCGGGGCGCGGTAATGCCGCAGCATGAGCAGGGGTCGATTCTCCAGGTCCTGAAGCGTAAGGAGATCATCGCCTTTCTGGCCGCCTGTTTTCTGATGCAGGCCAGCCACAGTGCCTACTACGCCTTCTACTCCATCTTCATGGAACAGCATGGCTATTCGAGCAGTGCTATCGGACAGCTCTGGGCCTTGGGGGTGATCGCGGAGGTGCTGGTGTTTCTGGTCATGCACCGTCTGCTGCACCGCTGGGGCGCCCGGCTGGTGCTGTTCGCCAGTCTCGTCGTTGCGGTCGTGCGCTGGAGTCTGGTGGGCAGTGCCCCTGAGACCCTCGCCCTGGTGCTGCTTTCCCAGGTGATGCATGCCGCCACCTTCGGTACCTTTCATGCCGCCGCCATTCATCTGGTGCATCACTATTTCGTCGGCCGCCACCAGGGGCGGGGGCAGGCCCTCTACAGCAGTATCAGCTTCGGCGCCGGCGGGGCCTTCGGCAGTCTGTTGAGCGGTTATCTCTGGACCAGTATCAGTCCCAGTTCCATCTTCTGGGTGGCGGCGGGTTATGCCGGTCTGGCGGTCATTATTACCTGGCGCTGGGTGGGTCTGAGGGCTGAAACCACTTGATAATCCGAGGAATGGTTAAACCGAGCCTCTTGTCAGTTCCCGTGCCATTGCCCGGGCTGCGTTTGACGGGGTCCGGTGTCTGTGGGTGATGATCCCCAAGGATCTTTCAAGCCGGATACCGGCCACCTGCAACTGCACCAGCCCCGGGCTCAGCATGATCTCCGGGAGCAGGCTCCAGCCCAGGCCGATGGATGCCATCATCTTCAGGGTCTCCAGGTAATCGGTGGAGAGCCCGCAACGGATCTCTCCTTCCACTTGCAGGAAGGCCTCCTCCAGCAGGCTTCGGGTATAGGTTGCCTTGGTTGGCAGGACGGCGGGGTAGTTGATCAGCTCCTCAGGTTGGATCTTGCGGCGAGCGGCCAGCGGGTGGTCCTCCGCGACGACGAAAAGTAGCGGGTCGCGCCACACTGGCTGGAGCCGCAGATGATTCGAGGGTTGCAGTGGCAGGGTGATCACGCCCAATTCGAGCTCACCCTGTTCCACCGCCTGGGATACCTTTTCGGAACTCATGAAACGGATGTCCAGATCCACTTGCGGGTAGCGGTCCGTGTAACGGCGCAGGATGGATGGCAGTCGATGCAGACCGATATGGTGACTGGTGCCCATGGCAAGGGGGCCTGAGACCTCGCCGGAGAGATTGGACAGCTCGCGCTGGATATCCGTCACCCCATCCAGGATCTGTTCAGCGCGTGGCAGGAGGTGTCTGCCCGCTTCGGTAAGGAAGACCTGACGTCCCATCCGGTCGAACAGGGGCGCGCCCAGATCGGCTTCCAGACTTGCGATGCGTTTGCTCACGGCCGGCTGGGTGATGAACAGCGCCTCGGCCGCCTGAGAGAATGAACGATCCCGGGCGACCTGGACAAAGGCTCGCAGGCTTGAGAGTTCCACGCGTACTCCGTCAAAATGACATTCCTTTTGGGAATGTAAACTATGAAAATTATGAATTTGTATTATGTATCATGCTTCCCTATGGTGTGACTAGCAAATTCGCGTCCGTTCAGATATACCGGACACGAATCCGCTAGAGGGCCCACACTAATCAGGACGGAAAGATGAGTACAAAAACCCTTTACGACAAACTCTGGGATTCCCATCTGGTGCGATATGACGATGATGGCACCGCATTGCTCTATATCGATCGCCAACTGGTGCACGAGGTGACCTCTCCCCAGGCCTTCGAGGGTCTGCGGCTGGCCGGTAGAAGGCCCTGGCGTGTCAACGCCAATCTGGCCACACCGGATCACAATGTACCAACCACCCAACGCCCCAATGGCGTCGAGGATATCCTGGACCCGATAGCGCGTATTCAGGTGGAGACCCTGGATGCAAATTGTGAGGAATTCGGTGTGACGGAATTTCACATGAACGACGTCCGTCAGGGCATAGTGCATGTGGTCGGACCGGAACAGGGAGCCACCCTGCCGGGCATGACCGTGGTCTGCGGCGATTCCCACACCTCCAGTCATGGTGCGCTGGGGGCGCTGGCATTTGGCATCGGTACCTCCGAGGTGGAGCATGTGCTGGCCACCCAGTGTCTGATCCAGAAAAAATCGAAGTCGATGTTGCTCAGCGTGAATGGCAAGGTCGGGCCAGGCGTGACCGCAAAGGATATCGTCTTGGCGATCATCGGTGAGATCGGTACCGCCGGCGGAACCGGTTACGCCATCGAGTTTGCTGGTGAGGCGATAAGCGATCTCTCCATCGAAGGGCGCCTGACGGTTTGCAATATGGCGATCGAAGCGGGTGCCAGGGCGGGCTTCGTCGCGGTGGATGAGAAGACCATCGAGTATGTGAAGGGACGTCCCTTCGCACCCAAGGGAGAAGACTGGGAGAAAGCAGTCAGCTATTGGGAGACACTGCACAGCGACGATGACGCTGAGTTCGATGAAGTGGTGAATATCGACGCCGCCTCTATCAGGCCTCAGGTTACCTGGGGCACCTCGCCTGAGATGGTGGTCGCGGTGGATGAATCGGTGCCTGACCCGGACCGGATCGAGGATGCAACCAAGGCAGAGGGTATGCGCCAGGCTCTAGAGTACATGGGGCTCGACGCCGGCACTAAGATCGATGAGATCGCGGTGGACAAGGTCTTCATCGGTTCCTGTACCAATTCACGCATCGAGGATCTGCGGGCGGCGGCCCAGATTGCCAGGGGCAAGAAGGTCGCCAGTAGTATCAAACTGGCCCTGGTGGTACCAGGCTCCGGCTTGGTCAAGCAGCAGGCGGAAGCGGAAGGGCTGGACAAGGTCTTCATCGAGGCCGGCTTCGAATGGCGGGAGCCTGGTTGCTCCATGTGTCTGGCAATGAACGCCGACCGCCTGGACTCGGGTGAGCGTTGCGCCTCCACCTCGAACCGTAATTTCGAGGGCCGGCAGGGACAGGGTGGACGCAGTCATCTGGTCAGTCCGGCGATGGCGGCCGCGGCGGCCATTGCCGGCCATTTTGTTGATGTGAGAGAAATATAGATAGCCACGGAGACACTGAGGGAACAGAGATATTCTATGAACTCTGTGTTCTCTGTGTCTCCGTGGCAATAACAGGAGGCCCAGTATGGACCCGTTCAAGAGTTTTACCGGCATCGTCTGTCCGTTGGACCGTTCCAACGTGGATACCGATGCCATCATTCCCAAGCAGTTCCTGAAGTCGATCAAGCGTTCCGGCTTTGGACCCAACCTGTTCGACGAGTGGCGCTATCTGGATATCGGTGAACCGGGCAAAGATAACAGCCAGCGTCCCCTGAACCCGGATTTCGTGCTCAACGATCCTCGCTATCAGGCTGCATCAATCCTCTTGACACGCATGAATTTCGGTTGCGGCTCCTCCCGTGAGCATGCCCCCTGGGCCCTGGAGGATTTCGGATTCAAGGTGATCCTTGCCCCGAGCTTTGCCGATATTTTCTTTAATAACTGCTTTAAAAATGGAATATTACCCATTGTATTAGAAGAAAATATTGTTAACGATCTCTTCGCGCTTTCGGGCGAGGCGCAAGCCCTGAAAATTGCCGTCGACCTGCAAGCTCAGGCGCTGCAATTGCCAGATGGCGGAAAAATCGGCTTCGAGGTGGATGCCTTCCGCAAACACTGCCTGCTCAATGGCCTCGATGACATCGGCCTGACCCTGCAGCATGTGGATGAGATCAAGGCCTTCGAAGCACGTCACCGCCAGGCGGCACCCTGGTTGTTTTGATGTTTGATTTAACTTAATAGTCCGCAAATGAACGCAAAAAACGCAAATAATGTTCAAGAAAAAATGCGGGTGATTAGGCACAAAGCTCAGCCGGTCGTTTCCTCCCCCTGAGGGGGGAGGTTAGGAGGGGACTGATGGTTGCTGACATCGTGAAATCTGTGGTACACCCCCCCAGCCTTCCCTCTCAAGGGGGAAGAGTTTAATGAGGAAAACTAACCACGCCGTTCACCTTGTGATGTGTACAAGATTACTTAACGTTATGAAGTTATTAGCGTTAATTTGCGTTCATTCGCGGACGAGGAATAAAAAAACATGAGTAAGAAGATTTTAGTGTTGCCGGGTGACGGCATTGGCCCGGAGATCGTCAACGAGGCGATCAAGGTGCTAGCCATCCTGCGAGATGATTTCGGTCTGGATATCGACCTGGACGAGGCCCTGGTGGGTGGTGCAGCCATTGATGCCACGGGTGGACCACTGCCGGAGGCCACCCTGGAACTGGCGAAGGAGGTGGATGCCGTCCTGCTGGGGGCCGTGGGTGGCCCGAAATGGGAGTCGTTGGATATCTCCATCCGTCCCGAGAAAGGGCTGCTGGGACTGCGTGCCGGTCTGAACCTGTTTGCCAATCTGCGCCCGGCAATCCTCTATCCACAGCTGGCGGGGGCCTCTACCCTGAAGCCGGAGGTGGTATCGGGTCTGGACATCATGATCGTGCGCGAGTTGACCGGCGGCATCTATTTCGGTCAGCCCCGGGGTGTGACCGAACTGGAGAGCGGCGAGCGCCAGGGCATCAATACCCTGGTCTATACCGAGTCGGAGATCGATCGCATCAGCCGGGTGGCCTTCGATATCGCCATGAAGCGCGGCAAGCGGGTCTGCTCGGTTGACAAGGCCAATGTGTTGGAATGCACCGAGCTCTGGCGCGAGGTGGCAAGCCGGGTTGGCAAGGAGTACCCGGATGTGGAACTTAGCCACATGTACGTGGACAACGCCGCCATGCAGTTGGTCAAATGGCCCAAGCAGTTCGATGTGATGGTTACCACCAACATGTTCGGTGATATCCTGTCCGATTGCGCCGCAATGCTGACTGGTTCCATCGGTATGCTGCCTTCCGCCTCCCTGGATGAGAACAGCAAGGGTATGTACGAACCGATCCACGGTTCAGCACCGGATATCGTCGGCAAGGGTGTCGCCAATCCCTTGGCGACCATCCTCTCGGTGGCGATGATGCTGCGCTACAGTCTGGATGAGCCAGGCATGGCGGATCGCATTGAACAGGCGGTCAACAAGGTGCTGGACGACGGACTGCGGACCCCGGATATCATGTCGGAAGGCATGACCGAGGTGGGTTGCGAAGCCATGGGTGATGCCGTGGTCGCTGCGTTATAATTTTTCATTAATTGGTTAAGTCAATGAAACGAGTGGGATTTGTGGGTTGGCGTGGCATGGTCGGTTCCGTGCTGATGGGCCGTATGCGCGAAGAGAACGACTTCGCTGCGATCGAAGAGCCGGTCTTCTTCACCACCTCTCAGGTCGGACAGGCCGGGCCGGATATCGGCCAGGAGATACCGAACCTGAAAGATGCCAAGGACATAGACGAGCTTAAACAGATGGATGTGATCCTCACCTGTCAGGGTGGCGGTTACACCAACGAGGTCTATCCCAAGCTGCGTGAAGCCGGTTGGCGGGGATACTGGATCGATGCCGCCTCCAGCCTGCGCATGCAGGATCACACCATCATCGTGTTGGATCCGGTGAACGATGGTGTCATCCGTGATGGCCTGGCCAACGGTGTGAAGGACTACATCGGGGGCAACTGCACGGTGAGTCTGATGCTGATGGCTCTGGGGGGGCTGTTCCGGGAGGATCTGGTGGAGTGGGCCACCGCGATGACCTATCAGGCGGCCTCAGGCGCCGGCGCCCGCAACATGCGGGAGCTGATCAGTCAGATGGGGTCGCTGGAGGCTGCCGTGGCCGATAAGCTGGCCGATCCGGCCTCCGCCATCCTGCGGATCGACCAGACGGTTGCCGAGACCATGCGTGGTGAGACCTTCCCTACGGAAAACTTTGGGGTCCCTCTGGCGGGCAGTCTGATCCCCTGGATCGATGTGGCGCTGGAGAACGGTCAGAGCAAGGAGGAGTGGAAGGGCTTCGTTGAAACCAACAAGATTCTAGGTCGCTCGGATAATCCGGTGCCCATCGATGGCACCTGCGTGCGTATCGGCGCCATGCGCTGCCACAGCCAGGCACTGACCGTGAAACTGCGCAGGGATCTGCCGATAGATGAGATCGAAGCAATTCTGGGTTCGGCCAATGATTGGGTCAAGCTGATCCCAAATGATCGTGATCTCACCGTGAACGAATTGACCCCGACCAAGGTGACGGGATCTCTATCAGTACCGATAGGCCGTCTGCGTAAAATGAACCTGGGTGGTGAATATCTCAACGCCTTCACTGTGGGTGACCAACTCCTATGGGGTGCCGCGGAACCTTTGCGGCGTATGCTCAGGATATTGTTGGAGCCTTGACCCTCTGACATGAAACAGGAGGTCGAGATCGCAATAGTTGGCGCCAGCGGACTGATCGGAGAATCGCTGCTCGCGGCGATTGCGGGGCATCCCTGGCTTACGGGGCATGTGGAGCTATTGGGTGGGGAAGGGAGTCTGGGTCAGCCGCTGGAGTTTGGCCGGCAGGAACTGATTGTAGGTGAGCTGGCGCTGTTTGACTTTAACCAGGTCAAGGTAGTCATTTCCACGGGTGAAGAGCAGTTAGATAAAGAGTGGTTGGAACGGGCGCATGAGGCGGGTTGCATCGTGCTAGACATCGGCGCACAGCTGTTGGA
>JBDLIF010000082.1:0-9032 GCA_039714955.1 Pseudomonadota bacterium
AGGGCCTGAAGCTTTTCGAACCCGGCGCCCAGGGTGAGCACAAGATCCCCCGGGGATTCCGCCCGACCCTGACCCGTTCCAGCCACTGGATCAGGGACAAAAGGTTCCGCAGCCCCATTGCCGCCCATCTCCAGCATGAGCGGGAGGCGGTAAGTGACTATATGCAGGAGCTGGAAGAAACGCTGCCTTATAGGCGGGACAATGAGACCTAGTAATCAATCATCCTTCGACTGATAACGAAATACCCAAAGCTACTCAGATCTCACTGAGAGGAGCCCCCTGTGCCGGTTTTTCGTTTTCTGCCTCATCCTCACTACCGGTCATCTCCTTGGCCTTGTCCCAAGCCTCCCCACTCATCTCCTTGGTCGCATCCCAGACCTCACCCGACTTCTGCTTGGTTGCCTCCCAGGCTTTTCCAGAGGCTTCCTTAGTGGCATCCCAAACCTCGCCCGATGTCTCCTTGGTGGCATCCCAGGCGTTTCCAGAGGCCTCCTTGGTGGCATCCCAGGCCTCACCCGATGTCTCCTTGGTCGCCTCCCAGGCATTTCCAGAGGCCTCCTTGGTGGCATCCCAGGCCTCTGAACTATATCTCTTGCTCTGCTCCCAGGCACCAGGCTCCTGCTCTTCGGCCTGAACGACAGCAGCACACAAGGCAAGCAGACCGGCACCCACGAACCTCCAAACTTGATATGTCATTGTATTACTCCACTGGCTGCTACAATTCATCGCGAATGAATAGGACCAGATTGCACCGGGTAAGTTCAGGCCAGGTCTTCATATTGAAACATCCCACCAGCTGGCGTAGTGTTACATTAAGGAGGGAACTAATTTCTCGGAGGAGGACCACCATGAACCAGCATACTTCCGGATCGGAAGCCAGTGGTAATGAGCAGCTCCACAGAGGCGGCATCAGGGTAGCACTCGATGCCTCGACCGCACCCGCCGATCATCTCCATAACACGGGGGGTCCCGCCCCCATCCCCAACAGCAACTTCGAGCAGATCAAGACCCTGGACGATCTCGCCCTCACCGATCAGACCCTGGATCAGTTACCTACGGTCAAGGCGTGGCGAGAGAAGCTGTTCGACCCGGATTGGATACCGGAGATCTGCGACGAACTGCCCCGATTGCTCACGGAGTTCATGCGTAAGCCCGAAAATCAGCAGCTCTCGCCCCAAACCCGCCGGGCCAAGGCGTTACAGCATGTCTTCCGCAATAAGACCCCGCTGGTGAGGGATAGCGACCTGCTACCGGGCCAGACCACCACCAGTTTCGTGGGACCGGTGATGTACATGGAGATGAGCGGCTACTGCATCTGGCCGGAGCTGGACAGCATCTCCACCCGGCCGCAGAACCCCTTCAAGATCCGACCGGAGGTGGCGAAGCGGCTGAACGAGGAGATCTTCCCCTACTGGATGCAGCGCCGCCCAGTGCAGGAGGCGGCACGCTACAGCGACTATGACACGACGGACTACGCCAATGACGGACGTGATTCGGTCGACGGTGGCCGCCAGGCAGGACAAGCCTCCATCGATCCGCCCCTCAGCAAGCGGGCGGGGGAGACCCCCAAGTGCCAGGAGCTGTTCGAGCGTGTCGCCTTCTATCTCACCGACAAGGCCACCGCCGTCTCCCACACCACCCCGGACTTCGGGCGGGTGCTGAAGTACGGCCTCAACGGACTCATCAACCAGCTGCAACAGGATATCGACCAGGGCAACGCCGATACCCCGGAGAAGGTAGAGTTTCTGCAAGGGGTGATCGCGGTTTACCAGGGGGCCAAGGTTTATGCCGAACATCTGGCCGAAGCGGCCGAGCAGGCAGGCAACACTGAGCTGGCCGCTATCTGCCGCAAGGTTCCCGCCGAGCCGGCGCAGACCCTGCACGAGGCCACCACCACGGTCTGGATCTGCTACCACCTGCTGCTGCAGGAGAACACCAACTTCGGCCTCTCCATCGGCCGCCTGGATCAGACCCTCAATCCCTTCTACCTGAGCGACTGGGAAAGGCTCAGCGACGACGCCTCCCGCGCCGCCTACACCCGTCGCGCGGTGGAGCTGATATGCCACTTCTTCCTGCGCTGCTCCGACCATGTCCCCCTCTCGCCGGAGAGCGCCGAGGTGCTGTTCGCCGGCAGCGGCTCCAACCAGGCCCTCACCCTGGGCGGCACCCGCTACGAAAACGGCCGGACCCTGGATGCCGTGAACGACATGACCTATGTCATCCTCAAGGCCACGGAGTTGCTCTCCATCCGGGATCCCAACGTCCACGCCCGCTACCACAAGGAGGTGCATCACAGGGCCCCGGACGGCACGCCACTTGCCCCCGGCGTGATCGACCCCTATATGAAGCGCATCTGCCAGGTCAATCTGAGTACCCGCGCCACCCCGGCGCTGCACGGTGATGCCCCGGTGATCCAGAGCATGGCCCACTACTACGCGGCCCATGACGGCACCAGCGAAGAGGAGGCCCTGAGCGACGCCCACGACTACGCCTCCATCGGCTGCATCGAACAGAATGCCGACTACAAACACTTCGGCCATACCGGTTCTACCCTGCTGGTGCTGCCGGCAGTGTTGGAGCTGGCCATGTTCGGTGGCAAACACCGTAGTGACGGCATAGGTAAAGAGGACTCCAATCTCTTCTACGGCACACCGCAGTACAGCTCCCGCCAGCTCACCGAAATGGAGAATATGGAGCAGTTCATCGACGCCTTCCGCTTCCAGCTGGACGAGATGGCCCGCCACTGTGTCCAGTTCAACAACTACCTGGGCCGCACCCTGGAGCAGATCCGCCCCTCGCCCCTGCTCTCCGGCCTGTTCGAAGGCCCCACCAACCGCCCCGGTGAAAGCGGCGCGAAGATGCGGGATGTCTCCTCCGGCGGCGCCAAGTACAACTCTTCCGGCATCGCCATCATCGGGCTGGCGGACGTCATCGACTCTTTCTGTACCATCGACGCGCTGGTGTTTGGTGGCAAGATGAGCGCCGGGGAGCTGATCGCCGCCCTCAACGCCAACTTCGACCGGGAAGGGCTGCCTGCTGAAGAGGAATCCGGTTTCCTGGAGGAGGCGAAGGATTTCCTGTCAGATCTGTTCGGCAACAGCCAGACCGACGAACTGCCGAAGCTCACACCCGAACGGCTGGAGGAGATCAAGCAGGCCATCCGCCTGGCCCCAAAATATGGCGCCGGGGTGGCACAGGAGGGTACCTACGATAACAGTCTGGCAGTGAAATACACCAACCTGCTGACCAAGATCATCCAGGATACCTTTTATAAGTACCGCACCCACCGGGGCGGCCGCTACCTCACCGGCTACTGGAGCATGACCAACCACGCCGGCTTCGGCATGCTGACCAAGGCCACCCCCAACGGCCGCCGGGACAGCGACTCCTTCGCCAGCGGTATCACCCCCTGTCCGGGCATAGTAAAGCGTAACGGCGAGCCGGTTATACTGCTGGACCACATGCTGTCGGTGGCCAAGGTGGATGCCGACACGGTGCAGAACGGCTACACCTACAACCTCAGCCTGACCCCGCGGGGCCATGCCCATTTCGATGCCGACACCGATCTGTTCGCCGACCACATGAAGACCTTCATGGACGAAAACGGCGTACTGGTGCAGCTCTGCGTCTCCGCCATCGACGACCTCAAGGCCGCCAACGATGCTGCCACCGCGGCCTCTCAACCGGGGGCTGGGGCCGCGGAACAGACCGTGCTGGCGCCTTACAAGGACCTGATGATTCGGGTAGCGGGCTACTCCGCCTACTTCATCACCCTGAGCCCCCAGATGCGCCAGGAGATCATCGACCGCGCCAACTTCGGCATGGCCAGCGGTATCGAACAGCACGCCACGGCCGACTAGGAGGGACAATATGCACGCAACCATTCCATCACTGCCGAACGGCGTTCACCACCTGGCGCTATCCGGCATCAAGGCTGGGGAGTTGAGCGGCGAACTGGAAGGGCTTTTCGACCGGGCGGCGGGCCGCCTGGTGGCGCGCGGCATGGCCAAGCTCATCGAACTTGGCTTCGGCTTCCTCATCTGCGAAGGACTGGACGATGACAAGGCGGAAAAGGCCCGGGCCTTCTTCGAGGAAAACTTCGTCATGCAGGACCCCAACGCCGACGGGGGCATTCGTTACTACCAGGGGCAGTTTCTCATCCGCACCCGCAAGCCGGAGGATGACATGAACGTCTACATCCGCTTCTGCCCCGATATCGACAAGCTCTTCAAAGGCGGACGACTCAACCCCAGCGCCATCGTCTCCGCCGAAGCGCTAAGCGAGGATAAAGCGAAGCAAATAGAGAGTGACCCGGAGAGGGTGGACCTTATCATCCGCTTCAAGGACGTAAAGGCCATCCTGGGACTCGTGGAGCGCCCCGATGCAGACGTGGTTCAGCTGCTGTTGGAGAACCTGGTGCAACTGACCGGCAACTTCGGCCACATGTTTAAGTTTGGAGCAATTGGAAAGAACGCGCAATTGACCCTCACCGGATCGGAGTGACGTGGAGAACAGGGGACATATCTTCGACATCAAGCGAGGCAGCAGCGAAGACGGCCCCGGCATCCGCACCACCGTCTTCTTCAAGGGTTGCCCCCTCTCCTGCGTCTGGTGTCAGAACCCGGAGGGTATCGAACGGGAGCCAGAGACCGATCGGAACGGCGACCCAGTGGGCGAATGGATCGAGCTGGAAGAGCTGCTCTATCGTATATGCCAGGACAAGCCCTTCTATCACTCCAGCGGCGGTGGCGTTACCCTCTCCGGCGGCGAACCGACCCAACAGATGGCTTTCATTCAGCGTTTTCTAAAGGCATTGAAAACGGAAGGCATCCACACCACCATCGAGACCTGCGGCCAGTTCAATTACCAGCGCTTCCGGGAACGGCTACTACCCTGGCTGGACCTGATCTATTTCGATCTCAAATTGATCGACGACTTCCAGAGCCGTCGATACACCGGCTGTTCCAACCGGATCATACTGGACAACTTCTCCCACCTCATCGCCGAGGCCGAGATCCCCGTCGTCCCGCGCATTCCCCTGATACCCGGGATCACCGATACGAAACACAACCTCAGGGGGCTGGCCGATCTACTGCGCGAACACGGGATCAGGAGCTGTTCACTCATGCCATACAATCCCCTGTGGCAGGACAAACTGAAGCGGCTGGGCAAACCCGGCCGCTACGACCGCACTACTTTTCTTACTCCGGAAGAACAGCAGACCTGCGTCGAATACTTCCGGCAACAGCAATAACATAAAGAGGGAAATGCCATGCAAATCGATTTTCACCATGCTGTTACCTACGCTGTCGCCCGCCTGGCGGGTTTCAATCACAAAAAGGCCGATCTCATCGCCTATTGTGCCCAATACGTGGACGACGCCACGAACGCTGGTCTGATCCACTTTAACAATGGCGCCATGTACAAACGAATCAGCTCCGCGCACAAGATGCTGGATTACCGTAACCTGGAGGGACTGGCCAACCATCAGGTGTGGATCCCCTTCCATTTCCTACCGGGCAACGGCGGCGAACCCGCCGGTAAAAACCCAGAAGGCAGCTTCATCGACAAGATCATCTGCCGCCCCAACAGCCCCATTGCCCAGGACATGGTTCGCGCCTGCATAGAACAGCAAGGCGCCTCCTACGGCCTGCACCGCCTGGGAATCACCATGCATGTCTTTGCCGATACCTGGGCCCATCAAGGTTTTGCCGGGGTCAATCATGAGGTCAACGACGCCGACGACATTCTGGACCCCAATGGCAAGCCAGCCAAGAAGCTGATGGAGCGTATCACCAGCTTCTTTGTCGGCGAAGCGCTTCCTCTTGGACATGGCGCCGTTCTCAGTTATCCCGACCGCCCCTATCTGAAGTGGAGCTACACCAATGGCCGTGGCGAAAAGATAATCCGTGACAACCCCGCCGACTTTATCGAGGCAGCCGACGAGATGTGCAAGGTCATGCAGCGGTTTCTTTTGAAGGACGCGGACGCCGAGGTCGAGGGCCTGCCGGAGAAAGACAAGAGCAAACTGGCTACCACACTACGCACCATCAAGTTTGACGATGGAGCAAAACGCCATGAAAAATGGCTTCAGGCCATTGAGAGCGGTAGATTCAGCTTCGGCCCCGAAACGCTGAGCTACATACCCAAGGGCAAAGCCTCATGGAAGCATAAAGCGCTGGGTACCACTAAATGGGTGGATCAAGATAAAGATGTGCATCGCTACAGGAAAGCCTTCCTGAAGAGCGACTGGAAATTCTTCCACGATGCCCTGCAAGCTCACCGCTTTGCCGTCCTACACGACATATTACCCAGATACGGCATCTGCGCGGCCTGAGAAGACCCTGCCTCAAATCACCCCCGGCAATGCCGGGGAGTTATTGGCTTGAGGTCTCAAAGGAGCGAGTTATGAACGATTTTCTAAACCACAAGAATTTCCCAGCAGGCTCAGATGAAGAAGCGCGGGCATTGGCTGATTCATTAGAGAAGATGCTACAAACCGACTATCAACAAAGCTTCTTTAAACTCTTTAGCGATTACAAAGCCATTTTAAACGATAACAATCGAAAAAATGAGTGGACCAGCGTTAATGACAAATTAACCACGATCTTTAAATGCGGTAAAAGCGTGCCTGTGGACGGACCCATGATCGGTGTGTCCATGTCTATACAAGACAGCGATTATTTTAGAACTACCGCTAAAATATTCAGCAAGAAACGTTCTGCCATCGCCAATATCGAATGGATGGCATCCATGTGGAATCTCAGCTTTGCGAACAGCGGCATCTGGATGGGAAAAACCTTTGAACCTGTTTCAAGGCAAACCGTCGAGTCAAAATGCGCTGACAATCCCCTTGCCGTCAATGCTTATAACGAAAATTCCACACGCATTGGCAGAAACTTTTTTCGCGATCCACATAATCCCAGTCTTATACAGCTTGCCGGCATACCGGCACTAACTGAGCTTTGGCATCTAAAAAAACGCCCCATGTCTATCGATACGCCCGGTTTCGATAGTCTGCTGCTGCAAAGAAATCTTGATAAGGAAAAACACGTTCCTTATGAATATACCGGTGGTTATTTCCTTGCGAACCCTGGAACCTCTTCCATACCAGAAATGAATGACAAAGCGGTATATCAACTGGTTTATCGCTGGCCGGGTTTGGGACCAGTTTACCCTATGACTCGCTTGGTGGATGAAATCGTGCAAGTGGACGATGGCATCTACCTGGGACAATTAGTCATGGCCACCAAGCACTATAGTCTGGGAAATCTTAAATTCTCTCTGTTCGGTGAAGATATTCACAAAGAACTGGGCGAGCCCTATCGCCCGGGAGACGAGCCAAGTGGCTTTATGTCTTTCCTCTATTCTCTTGTAGGCAAAGAGCATAAAGAGAATTATTACGCCTACCAGAATAATGGTTTTTTTCTCATGATCGATCCAGAGTTCGCCGGACAAGCTTATGCTGACGATGCCTTTCCACAACTCAGGCCACACCCGGGTGAGATGGGTTTTAAAGAGTTGGGTTATGATAAAAAATCACCTTTCCATGAACCTGGAATAACAGCGGCGGTCGGCGCTAAGGATGAAAAATTAGGCCGCATAGAGGATTGGGTATCCGGATGGCGGGATAACGAAACGCTGAGACAGAAATTCACCACGTTCTGTTTGGAAGAATCACCCAAGGAAGATGACAGCGACGTGCGTGAAATGCTGCAAGATGGCGAGTCAATTCTGCAGATGCTGCAAAGAATCCAACAGGAGATCAGCGCGCAAAGCAAATATGCAGATCATTTAAAGCATTTTGAAAAACTAAATCGGCTTTTCCGTAGCGGCGTAGCACCAAAGATCAGGGATGGATTATTTCAAGGGAGCGGCAATGGATACAACATTCGCTACAATGGGCTAGAGAACCGCCAGTGGTATGCTGATAAAGAGCCGCTGATTGGTTTCGACTTTTATCACGGCGCGACCCTAAACCTGCATTGGGGATTTGCCGACTCGTTTCGTCCTGAGATGCACAAGAAATTCGAAGACAGCCTTTTATTCCCATCGTCTCTCGCCATGTTGTTACATGAACAACACACTGACCCAAACATTATGAATATGGCATGGGCAAACATCGGCCGCTTTATTTTTCCATGGGCAGGAAAATCCTTTGAAAAGGTCAGCGGTCGCAAATTGAGTATGTTGGTGGATGAAAGTGATGATTTGAAAAAGCGCTATCCTGAACGGGTCAGGGAACTCGAAAACCATACCGCCAGTTGGCCGCATTATAATCTCGTGCTTAAAAACGAACATCATCATTGGGATCAAGCAGGGCCTTTCGCGGAGCATTTAAAGAGCGGCTCATGGGACAGCGGCATGAGTGACAGCGATAAGCAGTTCTGGGAAAACGAGGCCAGTCAACATTGGGTGTTCGGAAACAACATTCAAGACTCCCGCATTCTTGCCGCCGATTCAATGTTTCGCATGCTGGACATGAATTATCGCACCCCGGAAAAAGAGATATTGGAACTGGCTGAAGCAGGCCCCTCGCCGTTTGTTCGTCAAGGGTACATCTTCCTCGGTGTAGATGATCGGGAGTCCATCCTTCCGATGAATAGCGCTACAGATAAGAAAAAACGAGTATTTCAATTTCACTACCGTTATCCCATGATAGGTGGCGCCGCTCCCATTGGGACCTGCCTGGACGAATTGGTAGAGATCGCTCAAGGCCTTTACCTTGGTCAACTGATCTATTCCACCGCACCCTGGGTGCCTTTTCATAGTTCGGTCGATCCAAAGGCATATAAATATCAACTCTTTGGCTATTTTTTACTATTGGACAATGATTGGGAATACCACCGGCAGGCAATCAAGCTGGATACATTGAAAGGATAGTTGGCGCGCACCATTTATGGGCGGCAGCCTTGACCGCCACAATGCCATTGGTCTTGGCCTTCTTCCGTTGCTAGAAGCGCTTGACCGGCGCATGATAATGGATCGCAAGGTTGGCCGTCTCAACATAGACCCAGGCCAGATACCTGTTG
>JBDLIF010000083.1:0-8999 GCA_039714955.1 Pseudomonadota bacterium
TCTCAAAGCCGTCACTGGCGCGATGCAGCAGCCAAAACCCACCACCGCCGATCCCTGAACTGTAGGGCTCGACCACAGCCAGCACCGCACTCATCGCGACAGCCGCATCGAAGGCATTACCACCCGCCTCAAGTATCTTGTGTCCCACTTGGGTGGCCAGTGGATGAGCGGATGCGATGGCTGCCTGATTGGGCTTTCCCCCGGAAGCGGCTACCAGCGAAAAAAGCAGCAGGATAATAAAAAGGCCCCATACAGGGGCCTTGTTGACATGCCACGGGCGCATGAACTATTCCGCTTCGCCGGTAATCTTCAGATATTTAGCATAGAGAACTTCATAGCTCTCCTCGTGCTCAGGATCCTTGGGGATACAATCCACGGGGCAGACCTCGACACATTGGGAGGTCTCGTAGTGGCCAACACACTCAGTGCAGAGATCGGGGTCGATCTCATAGATCTCATCACCCTGATAGATGGCGCCATTGGGGCACTCGGGCTCGCAGACATCACAGTTAATACACTCATCGGTGATTATCAATGCCATTTTTTTCTCCTGAACATTTAATTTGTTGCGAATTCTAGTGTCTGATCGAATAAATTACGACCCTGCAGGCACATGGATAAATTTGCGGCGCTATTAATATACCCATCACGGATGGGTATAGCGTTTTCTCAAGGCGGCCTGCACTTCGGGATGCACAAACTCGCCAACATCCCCACCCAATGCGGCGATCTCGCGCACCAGCCCTGACGAGATGAAGGCAAACTGCTCAGCTGGGGTCAGAAACAGGGTCTCTACCGCAGGTGCCAGACGCCGGTTCATACCCGCCAGCTGAAATTCATACTCGAAGTCCGAAACCGCCCGTAAGCCACGCAGGATCACCTCGGCCTTACGCTGCTGGACAAACTCCACCAGCAGATTGTCGAAGGCGCAGACCTCCACATTTTCAATCCCGCCCAGCACCTTCTGCGTCAGCGTTACCCTCTGCTCCAGGTTGAAGGCCGGGCTCTTACCCGGGTTCACGGCGATTGCCACGATCACCTTGCCAAACAGCCTCGCTGCCCGAGCCACCAGGTCACTGTGACCATTGGTGATCGGATCAAATGTCCCCGGATAGACGGCTGTCGGCATGGTTATATATTGAAATCAAAAGCATAATAGTAGCAGATGAGGCCTGACAAAATGACAATTCTCAACGGCTCGCCAACCCGAACCGGACCTGTCCAGCCAGCTTCTCCTTCACCAGTCCCCAGCCGTTTGGCAGCTGATCAAAGCCACGACCGGCATCATCTTCCAGGTAGATCAATGCGCCAGACGCCAGCCAGCCGCTTGTCTCAAGCCTCGCGCAAACCGGTCGCAACAGATCAGCCGCGAAAGGGGGGTCGACAAAGACCAGATCAAAGGGCCTGGGCTGCTGCTCCAACCAGGTCAGGGCATCCGCTTGCACGATCCTGAGCTGCACAAGATCGAGCAGGACTTTGTTCTCTTCGAGCTGACGAACTACCTGAGGCAGGTTGTCCAGCATCACCACCTCCCTGGCACCACGCGATGCCGCCTCCATCCCAAGGGCGCCACTGCCGGCGAACAGATCGAGGCAACGAGCACCCTGGATGATGGGCTGCAGCCAGTTGAACAGGGTCTCCCGCACCCGGTCACCGGTAGGCCGCAGCCCTGGCAGGTCGGGAAACGCCAGTTTCCGCCCCCGATGGATTCCGCCAATGATACGGACCTGGTTGGCCCTGCTTTTCACCATAGCCAGGTAATCTTAGACACAACCACCCTGTTGCTCAGTTCACCCGTCCTACCTGCACAGTCACCATGCGCTCAGGATCTACTCGGCGTTGGAAGGCATCACGAATCTGCTCGGCGGTGACCGCCTCCACCTTGCTGGTGAAGACATCGAGATAGTCCAGTGGAAGATCATAGAATCCAATCACCGCCAGGTATTCCACGATCTTGCTGTTGGAAGCGATACGCAGGGGGAAACCACCGGTGATATTCTGCTTGGCCGCCCGCAGCTGCTGCTCTGTCGGGCCCTCTTTGACGAAGCGGCGCAGGGTCTCCCGCAGTACCTTCAGGGCCTCTTCCGCCTGGGCGTTCTTGGTCTGCAGACCCAGCTGAAACAGACCGGGTTCCCGCATCGGCAGAAAGTAGCTGGAAACACTGTAGCTCAGGCCCCGCTTCTCCCGCACCTCTTCGCTGAGCAGGGAGACCAGCCCGCTGCCACCCAGTACGTGGTTGCCCACATAGAGGGTAAAGTAGTCCCGATCGCCCCGCTTCAAACCCGGTTGCGCCATATAGATATGCGCCTGGGTGGAAGGAAAGTCGATCTTCTCCTCTACGGCCGCGGCCAGAGGCTGGACTTCGGGCAGGGGCGGGGCATGTTCACCTTCAGCCAGCCCGCGGGTCACCCGTTCGGCAATCCGCTCCGCCTGAGCACGCTCCACCGCGCCTACGATGGCCACCACCGCATTGCGTGCCACATAGAGACGCCGGTGGGTAGCGATCAGATCCTCCCGAGCGATCGCCTGCACCGACTCACGGGCACCTTCCGGATCACCCGCATAGGGGTGTTCTCCAAAGACCTTCCGGTAGAGTGCCTTCTTGCCGATGCTCCGCGGTAACTGCTCGGACTGCAGCAGACTCGCCAGAATCGACTGACGCTCCCGCTCCACGTCCTCCTGGGAAAACCTGGGATGGGCCAGGATTGCCGCCATGGTCTCCAGGGCGGTGTTCATCGCCTTGGCTTCGGTGAGGCTGCGCACCGAAACCCAGGCCATGTCCCGCAGAGAACCCAACACCAGCTTCGCGCCGACGTTTTCCATGCGCTCGGAAATCTCATGAGCGCTCCAATCACCCGCTCCTTCGGACAACAGACTGCTGGTAAACGAGGTAACCCCGGGTTTGCCGGCATCACGGGCGCTGCCACCATCGAAGACCACCCGCACATCGACCATGGGGATCTCAGGTGCCGGCACGAACAGCACCCTGGCCCCGTTGCCCGTCTGCCAACTCTGAATCTTTGGGCCTGCCAGCAGGGTCAAGGGAAAGATCAAACAGACCAGCAGGATGCCACGCACTGAAGTTCGGTTAAGAGCCATGCCGACCTCCCGTTGAGCGCTTGCTTGGCTGAGCCCCTTCGATAGGCAGGGGCTGCAGGACCGCCACGCTCATATTATTTTCCGTCAGGTACTTTTTGGCCACCAGCTGAATCTGCTCTGGGGTAACCTTTTTCAGTTCATCCACATACTGCTCCCCCAGCCGCCAGTCGAGCCCCACGGTCTCCAGTTTGCCAATCAGCATCGCCTGATAGAAAACCGAGTCCTTCTCATAGACCTTGGCGGCGATAATCTGATTGCGCACCCGTTCCATCTCCTGCTCGCTGACCAGTTCGTGCTTGAAGCGCTCGACCTCCTTGAGCAGCTCCTGCTCGACCTGGGCAATGGGCTTGTCGGGGGTTGGTATGGCGTCCAGTATGAGCATGCCAGGCAGACGGGAGAAGGCGCTATAGTCCGCATCCGCGGCGGCGGCCACCTGGCTGCCGCGAATCAGGCTGCTGGTCAGCCGGGCGCTGCTGCCCCCGTCCAGCACATAGGAGAGCATCTCCAGCGCATAGGGCTCCCACGCCGCGTCCGCCTTGCTGATCACCGGGGTCTTGTAGCCGAGAATGATATAGGGCTGACGCGCCGGCGCCTTTACGGTGAAACGTTTGGTACCCCGCTGAGCCGGTTCGGTACGCGGCTTGGGCTGGTCGACCTGCTCCGGGTCCAACGGGCCGAAATATTGCTCCGCCAGCTTCACCACGGCCTGCGGGTCTACATCACCCACCACCACTAAAGTGGCATTGTTGGGCGCATACCACTTGCGGTACCAGCCACGTAGATCTTCCACCCGCAAGGCATCCAGATCCGCCATCCAGCCGATTACCGGTATCCGGTAGGGCGAGGCCTCGTAGGCACCGGCATTGAACTGTTCATAGGTCAGAGAGTTCGGTTTGTCCTCGGTGCGTAGACGACGTTCCTCCTTCACCACCTCGACCTCCTTGAGAAACTCCTCCTCCAGCAGGATCAGGTTGCGCATGCGGTCCGCCTCCAGCTCCAGGGCTACCGGCAGCCGATCTTTCGCCAGGGTCTGGAAATAGGCGGTATAGTCGCGCCCGGTAAAGGCATTTTCGTTCCCGCCATTGGCCGCGATGATGCGCGAGAATTCACCCGGCGGATGCTTCTCGGTGCCCTTGAACATCATGTGTTCCAGTACATGGGAGATACCGGTCAGACCACCGTGTTCATAACTGGAACCCACCTTGTACCAGACCTGGGAGACCACGATGGGGGCCCGATGATCCTCCTTGACGAGCAGCTTCATGCCGTTGTCCAGCCGGTGTTCCAGCACCCCGGCCGAGACCATCGAGGCAGCGCACCAGAGGGCCAGTGTTATCATTATTCGCTTCATACCTGAAAAAACCTCATTATTACCCGCAGCAACCGGTTCAGACATCGCCCGTTTCCAATAGCCCTGCCGGCTTGTAGAATGGTCAATTGATTTGGGCAAACCTGCGGCAACCTACAACCCGCGTCAGGATCGTCCAAACAGAGAACAATAAGAGCACGCGATTTTGCTAGAGTTCCACCCAAACTACCAGTAGCCAGATGTTCGGAATCGGAAAAAGAAACAAAGCAGAGCAGGTTAAAACTCCTGATTCTACAGCTGTAACCCCAGAGAAACAGGGACTGTTCAGACGCCTGAAGCAGGGTCTCTCCCGGACCCGCCACAACCTCACGGATGGCTTGGCCGATCTGATGCTCGGGCACAAGAGCATCGATGACGATCTGCTGGAGGAACTGGAGACCCTGTTGCTTACCGCCGATGTGGGGGTAGAGGCCACCAGCCGCATCATCGACGATCTCACCGCTCGGGTGCGGCGCAAAGAGCTGGCCGACCCGGAAGCTCTCAGCCGCATCCTCAAGGAACATCTGCTGGAGATCCTGCTCGCCAGCGACAGGCCAGCCACGGAAGCGGATGCGGACAAGCCCCTGGCTATCCTGATGGTCGGCATCAACGGCGCCGGCAAGACCACCACCATCGGCAAACTGGCACGCAAGCTCCAGCTGGATGGGGAGAGCGTGATGCTGGCCGCCGGCGACACCTTCCGAGCCGCCGCGGTCGAACAGTTGCAGGCCTGGGGGGAACGCAACCAGGTCCCGGTCATCGCCCAGCATACCGGGGCCGACTCCGCCTCGGTGATCTTCGACGCCCTGCAGGCCGCCACCGCACGTAAGGCCGATGTGCTGATTGCCGACACCGCGGGACGGCTGCATACCAAGACCAATCTGATGGACGAACTGGTGAAGATCGCCCGGGTGATGAAGAAGATCGATCCGGTGGCCCCCCATGAGGTCCTGCTGGTGGTGGATGCGGGCACCGGCCAGAATGCGGTCAACCAGGCCCTGCAGTTCAACGAGGCGGTTGGTTTGACCGGTATCGTCATCACCAAGCTCGACGGCACCGCCAAGGGCGGGGTGGTATTCGCCATCGCCGAGAAGGTGAAGATACCGATCCGTTTCATCGGGGTTGGCGAGTCGATTGAAGATCTGCGTGAGTTCGACGCCAAAGAGTTTGTCGATGCACTTTTTGCGCAATAAATTCCTGGATGATTCATTTCGATAACGTCAGCAAGCGCTACCCCGGCGGGCACACCGGCCTGAGCAATGTCAGCCTTTGCATCGAGGCGGAGGAGATGGTCTTTCTTACCGGCCACTCCGGCGCCGGCAAGAGCACCCTGTTGAAACTGATCGGTCTGCTGGAACGCTCCAGCGGCGGTCAGGTGCATGTCAATGGCCGCAATCTGACCCGCCTGAAGCATCGCCAGATCCCCTACCATCGGCGCGAGGTCGGCATGATCTTCCAGGACCACCGGCTGCTGCATGACCGGACCGTATTCGACAACGTGGCCCTGCCCCTGGTGGTTGCCGGCATGGGGCATAAGGAGATCGGCCGCCGGGTGCGCGCGGCACTGGACAAGGTAGGCCTGCTGTATAAGGAGAAGGAGCCGCCGATCACCCTCTCTGGCGGCGAGCAACAGCGGGTCGGCATAGCTCGGGCGGTGGTCAGCAAACCGCCCGTTGTGCTGGCGGACGAACCCACGGGTAATCTGGACCCGCAACTCTCGAAGGAGATCATGGATCTGTTCGCCCAGTTCAATCAGGTAGGCGTGACCCTGCTCATCGCAACCCACGATATCGGCCTGATCACCCGTATGGGTCGGCGGACATTGACCCTCAGCCAAGGCGAGCTGCAGTATGACAGCAACAGGGAGCAGGCCGGCTGATGGTCCGGCCCAAGACACAACGGCGTCGCGGGATGCGTCCGCACATATGGTTGCAACGCCATGCCCAGGTCTCTCTCGCCAGCCTCGGTCGTCTGATGCACGTACCGGTTTCCACCCTGATGACCTCCGCGGTCATCGGCATTGCCCTGGCCCTGCCCATCGGCCTGCATGTACTGCTCAACAATCTGCAGAATCTCAGCGGTGGCTGGGAGAGCGGCGCCAGTATTTCGCTGTTTCTGAAACAAGCGGTGAGTGATCAGCGTGCCGGGAAACTGGCGGAAAAACTCAGGCAACACCAACGGATCGATTCCATCCAGTTGATCAGCAAGGCATCCGCCCTGGATGAGTTTCGCCGTTTGAGCGGATTTGGCGAGGCGCTGGAGGCTCTCGACAGCAATCCCCTGCCAGCCCTGATCATCATCCAGCCAAAGGCTGCCTACAGCGCCCCGGAAACGGCCGAGCAGCTGGTTCATGAGTTGGAGCTGTTAGAGGAAGCGGACATTGTCCAGCTCGACCTGCAGTGGGTCAGACGTCTGCAGGCCATTACCGAAATCGCCCAACGCGGGGTGATGGTCCTGGCCATGCTGCTCGGGCTGGCGGTATTGCTGATCATAGGCAACACCATTCGTCTGGAGATCCAGAACCGCCATGCCGAGATCGAGATCACCAAGCTGATTGGCGCCACCAACGCCTTCATCCGCCGCCCGTTCCTCTACACCGGCATCTGGTACGGACTGTTTGGCGGGATCATCGCCTGGCTGCTGGTGACCCTCTCCATCACGCTGCTCAGCGGTCCGGTGGCAAATCTCGCCGCCCTCTACCAGCATGCCTTCGATCTCTCTTCACTGGATAGTTCAACGGTGCTGCTGTTACTCGGTGGCAGTGTTGGCCTTGGGCTTGCCGGATCCTGGCTGGCGGTGGCCAAACACCTCAGCGCAATAGAACCAAGCTGACACATAGCTGATATCCGCAAGATTGAACCATCCACTCCACGACCTGTCTCACGAACAGAATTGGCACTCACCAAGCAAGAGTGCTAACATGCAAACAAGCAATTTACTGGGGTATTCCATGAGCAAGGAACTTGCACTTTCCACCACCCTGCCAACCGGCAGTATAGACGCCTATATCAGTGCGGCCTTTCAGTTGCCGGTACTGAGCGCGGAGGAAGAACATGATCTTGCCGTGCGTTTTCGTGATCAGCAGGATTTGCAGGCTGCTCAAGCCATGGTCATGTCCCACCTTCGATTTGTCGTGCGTATCGCCAGAGGTTACTCCGGCTACGGCCTGGCACTGCCCGATCTGATCCAGGAAGGCACTGTCGGCCTGATGAAGGCGGTCAAGCGCTTCGACCCGGATATGGGGGTCCGCCTGGTCTCCTTCGCGGTACATTGGGTCAAGGCCGAGATACACGAATTCATCCTGAAAAACTGGCGCATCGTGAAGGTCGCCACCACCAAGGCCCAGCGCAAGCTCTTTTTCAATCTGCGCAGTTCCAAAAAACGCCTTGGCTGGTTCTCCAAACAGGAGGTCGAGGAGGTCGCGGAGGACCTGGGAGTGAAACCGGAAACCGTGCTGGAGATGGAGGCCCGCCTGGCCGGCCAGGATCTGGCCTTCGATGGTCCCAGCCAGGACGATGAGGATGCCCCGATCGCCACCCCGGCCGGTTACCTGCCCGATATGCGGATGGAACCCTCCGCCCAGCTGGAGGCATCAGACAGCGAGCAACAGATGAAGGCTCAGCTGCTGGGTGCCCTGGAAGATCTCGACGAGCGCAGTCGCACCATCCTCGAAACCCGTTGGCTGGGTGAGCGGAAGGCAACCCTGCACGAACTGGCCGATCGTTATGGGGTATCGGCGGAACGCATCCGCCAGATAGAAAAGAGCGCCATGAACAAACTCAAGGGTCAACTGGCGGCCTAACAATCACCTTTGCCCTGGACCCGGATTTTTTATTCAGCGCGTCCCTCCAGCGCATCGATACAACCTTGCAGATGCTCACCGACCCGCTCGGGTGACGGCTGTTCCAGATAGGGAATCGCTCCCAGACAGGGGGCAGGCAACCAGCTGCACAGGGTTTTCAGATTGCCCTCCTCGGCCTGCATATCCGGATCGACATAGTTGGCGATCCATCCCTGCAGCGCCAGGCCGGTATTCGCGATACTCTCCGCGGTTAACAAGGCATGGTTGAGGCAGCCCAACCTCATCCCCACTACCATGATGACCGGCAGATCCAGCAGGCTCACCATATCAGGGAGGATTGTCTCTCTCCCAAGAGGCACCAGCCAGCCGCCCACCCCTTCCACGATCACCCAATCCGCCCGCGCAGCAAGCCGCTCGAACGCCTCCCTGATCCTATCCAGCAGGATAGGCTGGCCTGCCCGCTCGGCGGCCAGATGGGGGGCGATGGGCGGCACATAGGCAAAAGGATTGACCTGTTCATAATCCAGCGCCAGGCTGCCCTGCCGTTGGATGCGTAGCGCATCCCGGTTGCGCAGCCCCTCATGGGTCTCTTCAGCCCCTGAGGCTACCGGCTTCATCCCCAGGACGATCCGGCCGCTCAGCTGCAGTTGCCGCATCAGGCCCAGCGTGATCTCTGTCTTGCCGCAGCCGGTGTCGGTGCCGGTGATAAAGATCCCCTTTGTCATCTCAGACCTGCCGCTTCAGCGCCTC
>JBDLIF010000084.1:0-8946 GCA_039714955.1 Pseudomonadota bacterium
CCAGGCCGAGAAACCCTCCTCCATGGAAGCGGTACGCGAGAAAATCAGTGGTGAACGGCTGACGCTGGAGGATTTCCAGCAGATTACCACAGAGATCACGGCCCACCGCTACTCCCGCATGGAGATGGCCGCATTCCTGGTTGCTACCGGCCAGAACAATCTCGATAGAGAGGAGGTCCTGCACCTGACCCGCGCGATGACGGAATCTGGCGCTCGGCTCGACTGGAAGGACAGCCCGGTGGTGGACAAGCACTGCATCGGCGGGATTCCGGGCAACCGCACCAGTATGCTGGTGACCCCCATCGTGGCGGCCCATGGGATGCTGATGCCAAAGACTTCGAGTCGGGCGATCACCTCTCCCGCCGGCACTGCGGACACCATGGAGGTGCTGGCCAAGGTGGAGCTGTCCCCCAGTGAACTCCACGATATCGTGCGTAAGCAGCATGCCTGTCTTGCCTGGGGAGGCACCGCACACCTGGCGCCCGCGGACGATATCCTGATCTCCGTGGAGAGACCTCTGGGGATCGATTCCCAAGGTCAGATGGTCGCCTCCATTCTCTCAAAGAAACTGGCCGCCGGCTCCACCCATCTGCTGATCGATATCCCGGTAGGTCCCTCCGCCAAGGTCCGCCATATGCGTGAGGCCCAACAGTTGCGCAAGCTCTTCGAATACGCCGGCGACCGCTTGGGCATTCATCTGGAGGTCATCATTACCGACGGTTCCGAGCCCATCGGACGGGGCATAGGGCCAGTGCTCGAGGCCCGTGATGTGATGCAGGTGCTGCACAACGATCCAGCTGCACCCGCCGACCTCAGACAGAAGTCATTACGACTTGCCGGGCGCCTGCTGGAGTTCGATCCCGATGTGCGCGGCGGTTATGGCTACTCTATCGCCCGGGACATTCTCGATTCAGGCCGGGCACTAAAAAGGATGGAAGCCATCATCGAGGCTCAGGGTCACCAAGCAAAGGTATTTAAACCGGGCAAACTGCAGTATGAAGTCTGTGCACACAGAACGGGGGTTGTCTCGACAATCGACAACTACCAAATAGCCAAGCTGGCCAGCCTGGCGGGCGCGCCCATCGATAAGGGAGCGGGCGTTGATCTGCTGAAGAAATTGGGGGATCCAGTGGAAAAAGGCGAACCACTCTATCGGGTCCACGCGGAATATAACAGCGATTTCAGATTTGCCCAGGAATTGAGCGGAAAAAACAGTGGTTACAGCATTGGCCGGCCGGATGAGGTGACAAAGCGTTACATGGAACTCTAAATGCTTGGAACCATGGCCGACAGGATGATTCCCCGATCTGACAGGCCCATAAGATCGCCAGGATGCTGGCTAACCAGGCACTGAAGTTGGTGAACAGTGAGCCCAGGAGATGACGAAATGAGACAATTTGATGACAGTCACTGTTTCACTCTGGACGTAACACCCGATCTGCTTTATAAACAGCAATAAACTGCCAATCAGGGATTCAGGCAGACTGACCATTAAGCAATTAAGCAAAACATCAATAAAAGATTATAAATCGAACAGCCCAGTCCTGTAGCAGACATCATCAGGCGGGGCTGGCCCAATCCTATTGACTGAAAACCTACCCAACAAGGAGAACCCAATGGCAGATAAGGTCTATGACGTACCCGCCGATTTCGCCGCCCAGGCAAATATCACGAGTGAGCAATATAAGGAGATGTACCAGCGTTCCGTCGATGATCCGGAGGGTTTCTGGGCCGAACAGGCCAGTGAATACCTGACCTGGTTCAAACCCTGGGACCAGGTCCTGGACTGGAGTTTCGGGGAGAATGACCTGCACATCGAGTGGTTCAAGGGTGGCAAGCTGAATGTCTCCTATAACTGCCTGGATCGTCACCTGGAGAGCCGCGGTGACCAGACCGCCATCATCTGGGAAAGTGACGACCCCAATAAGGACAGCAAGATCAGTTACCGCGAACTGCATACCGATGTGAACAAGTTCGCCAACGCGCTGAAGAGCCGCGGGGTGAAAAAGGGGGACCGGGTCTCCATCTACCTGCCCATGATCCCGGAGGCGGTGGTGGCGATGCTAGCCTGCACCCGCATCGGTGCGGTGCACTCCATCGTCTTCAGCGCCTTCTCACCGGACGCCCTGAAGGACCGTGTCCTCGACTCCGATTGCCGTTGTGTGATCACCTCCGACCAGTCGATCCGCGGGGGGAAAAAAATCCCCCTCAAAGCGAATGCGGACAAGGGTCTGGCCAGCTGCCCCGATGTGCACACCTGCTTCGTGATCAAAAACGGTGGCGAACCGGTAGCGTGGACCGAGGGCCGCGACGTCTGGTACCACGATGCCCTGGCCTCCGCCGATCCGGTCTGTGAGCCGGAGCATATGGATGCCGAGGATCCCATGTTCATCCTCTATACCTCCGGTTCCACCGGCAAACCCAAGGGCGTACTCCACACCACCGGGGGCTATCTGCTGCAGGCGGCCATGACCCACAAGACCGTTTTCGACTACAAGGATGGTGAGGTCTACTGGTGTACCGCCGACATCGGCTGGGTCACCGGCCACAGCTATATCGTCTACGGTCCGATGGCCAACGGCGCCATCAGCCTGATGTTCGAGGGCATCCCCACCTACCCGGACGTCTCCCGTTTCTGGGAGATCTGCGACAAACACAATGTAGCCACTTTCTATACCGCCCCCACCGCTATCCGCGCCCTGATGGCAGCGGGCGAGGAGCCGGTAAAGAAGACCTCTCGCGCCAGCCTGCGCCTGCTTGGAACCGTGGGTGAACCGATCAACCCCGAGGCCTGGGAGTGGTATAATCGGGTGGTAGGCAACGGCCGCTGCCCCATCGTGGACACCTGGTGGCAGACCGAAACCGGCTCCCACCTGATCACCCCGTTACCCGGTGCCACCCCTCTCAAGCCTGGTTCCGCCACCTTCCCCTTCTTCGGTGTGCAGCCCTGCCTGCTGGATGACCAGGGCAATGAGATCGAGGGTAGTCCGGCCTCTGGCAATCTCGCCATCAAGTACCCCTGGCCCTCCCAGATGCGCTCATTGTATGGCGATCACAAACGCTTCTTCGAGACCTATTTCCAGATGTACCCCGGCTACTACTTCACCGGCGACGGAGCACGCCGCGACGAGGACGGCTACTATTGGATCACCGGCCGGGTGGACGACGTGCTGAATGTCTCCGGCCATCGCCTCGGCACCGCTGAGATCGAGTCAGGCCTGGTGCTGCACGAAAGGGTCGCCGAGGCCGCCGTGGTGGGCTACCCCCACAAGATCACCGGCCAGGGTATCTACGCCTATGTCACCCTGATGGCCGGAGAGCAGGGCACGGATGAATTGAAGAAGGAACTGGTCAACCTGGTGCGCCAGGAGATCGGCCCCATCGCCAAGGTCAACCTGATCCAGTGGGCTCCCGGTCTGCCCAAGACCCGCTCCGGCAAGATCATGCGCCGTATCCTGCGCAAGATCGCCGCCAATGAGCTGGATAGCCTGGGCGATACCTCCACTCTGGCGGATCCATCGGTGGTGGACAACCTGATTGAGAACAGGGAAAACAGATAATCCTCCCAGATAGGAGGATAAAAATAGAGCCGGGCGAATCGTCCGGCTTTTTTTATAGGAAGATCAGGTAACGCTAAAAACTCCTGCCGAAACACTATTCCTTGCAGGAACAGCACATAATCAGCGTATCAAGTTCTAACTGAGTTGGCCGCTAGAATCCCCGAGGTCAGTGAAAATATTTGTCTAACTAATAATATGATAAAGACGGGAAATGGAAATCCAGCACTTTCCAATATCCTGATGATATGCATCTCCCTCAATAATCGCGGTCCATCCGAAGCACGGGTAAATAACATCAAGGGTTTGAATCTGGAAGCATAATGAATAATACCCAGCCAATCGTTGACTCAAGCACGGAACACGAGAACGACTTGCCGGATTCTCTGGATTACCCTGAGCAGGGCGAGAAAGCGAATGAATACCTGAGGCTGGTGTTAGCCATGCTTTCCCAGCTCCACCTTGTACCTAATCCTGTCAACTTCACGCTCTGTTATGAATATGTCTCGAAACACAACGAGGAACTCTGCGGCGCCCTCAGAAAAGTGCTGACCGAGAAGCACGGACTGACCAAAGGGGACGCCATCTCCCTCTACCAGCACTATATCTGGGACGAGGACAGACGACTCCTGGAGAACCAACGCACCGAGTTACGCCGGCTCATGACCGAGACCCTATCCGGGGTCGAGGAGTCAGCGGAACAGGCATCTCAGTCCAGTCAGGTGCTTGGAGACTGCTCAAAAAAACTGGAGATTAATGCTGACCTGCAGGAGATGCGCAACGTGGTCGCGGAGGTGATCACCGAGACAAAAAGCATGGCGTTCAACAGCCACCAGCTCAAGGATATGCTGGTTGAAACCAAACTGGAGGTGGAGAATCTGCGGGAAGAGTTGGAGCAGAGCCGTCAGCAGGCCACCACCGACTCCCTGACCGGCCTGCTTAACCGGCGTGCCTTTGATAACGAGATGTCAAAGGCCACCGAAGATGCCAATCTGTCACCTGACAACCTCAGCCTGCTCATCATAGACATAGACCATTTCAAGCGGGTCAATGATTCACACGGACACCTGATTGGGGATAAGGTCATTCGATTCATCGCTACACAGCTCTCCAGTAATGTCAAAGGCAGGGATATAGTCGCGCGCATCGGTGGAGAAGAGTTCGCGGTGCTCCTGCCAAACACCCAGGTACAACATGCCAAGATCGTTGCCGAGTCGATACGTTCCAAGATAGAAAAAAGCCAACTCAAACGATTGGATAATAGGCAACCCATTGGGGATATCACCGTATCCATTGGCACAGCCTGCTACAAACAGGGTGAGCCTGCCGATGACTTTTTTCATCGGGCGGATAAAGCACTCTATCAATCAAAAGACAGCGGTCGCAACAAGGTCTCAGTGCTTTTTTAACTGCCCCAGTTCAGGATTGACCGCCTCCCTTCAGCTTGGTTTTCAGCCTCAGCCACTCATCCGTTGAATGGAATTCACCTTTCATCGGGTAGTTTTCATTTCGTTTGATGGAATCTTCCTTTACCATCTCGGTTCATCCGGCGCTTTAGAAGAAAAAATCCAATTCCTTTCTTCCCAGAGTAAAATTTATCAATGGACTTATATTAATAGCTGCAATGGTCATTGCCATGAGTAAAAACAGACAACAGATCAAGATCCTCGACACCACTCTGCGGGATGGCGAACAGACCCAAGGGGTCTCTTTCTCCCCTGGCGAAAAGCTCAACATCGCCAAGGCGCTGCTTGAGCAACTCAAGGTAGACCGCATCGAGGTGGCCTCCGCCCGGGTCTCCGAAGGTGAGAAGGAGGCAGTCGCCAATATTATCGAGTGGGCGGAGCTGGTGGGCCTGGCCGACCGGGTGGAGGTGTTGGGCTTCGTCGATTTCAAACGCAGTGTGGACTGGATCAGAGATGCCGGTGGCAGGGTCATCAACCTGCTGGCCAAGGGCAGCGAGAAGCACTGCCGCAACCAGCTCAACCGGACCCTGGCTCAACATGCGGGAGATATCCGCAAGACCATCAACTACGCCCACAAAAAGGGGCTCTCGGTCAATCTCTACCTGGAGGACTGGTCCAACGGCTACCGGGATAATCCCGCCTATGTCTATGAACTGATGACACGCCTGCAGGACGCCGATATCGAACATTTTATGTTGCCCGACACCCTGGGTGTGCTGACCCCCGACGAGGTCTTCTCCAATATTTCGGATATGCTGCAGCGCTTCCCTGAATGCCGCTTCGATTTTCACCCGCACAACGATTACGGGCTGGGCACGGCGAATGCCCTGATGGCGGTCAAGGCCGGCGCAACAAGCATCCACTGCACCATCAACTGTCTGGGTGAACGGGCCGGCAATGCCTCCCTGGCCCAGGTGGTGGTGAATCTGAAGGACAGGATGGGACTGGATATCTCGGTGGACGAGTCCCATCTGGTCCGGCTAAGCCGGATGGTGGAAAATTTCTCCGGCAAGCGGAATGCGGAAAATGCCCCCATCGTTGGTGAGGATGTCTTCACCCAGACCAGCGGCATCCATGCAGATGGAGACAAAAAGGGGGGACTCTACCAGACCACTCTCAGCCCGGAACGTTTTTCACGCCAGCGAAGCTATGCCCTTGGCAAGATGAGCGGTAAGGCCTCGGTGTTGAAGAACCTTGAGCGGCTGGATATCTCACTTTCCGATGAGAACCTGGAAAAAGTATTGAAACGGGTCGTGGAGTTTGGGGACTCGAAGAAGAGCATCACCTCGGAGGACCTGCCCTTCATCATCGCCGAGGTGCTGGAGAGCAAGGATTATAACTATATCGAGCTGCTCAACTGCTCCATCACCTCCGGGCTTCAGCTTGAGTCGACCGCCAGTATCCGCATCAGGATCGGTGATAAGGAGGAGCTGTCCGCGGGCATCGGCAACGGCGGCTTCGATGCCTTCATGAATGCCATTGGCAAGGTACTGAAGAGGCATGACATCCCTCTGCCACGTCTGGCGGATTACGAGGTGCGCATTCCCAAGGGTGGCAAGACCAATGCCCTGACCGAGGCCAGAATAACCTGGGATAGCGAGCAAGGCACATTCAAAACCCGTGGCGTCCACTCAAACCAGGTATTTGCGGCGATGAATGCCACCATCCGTATGCTCAACATGCAGCTGCATCGGCATAATTTGTAACTGGACAAGAGAACCCGAGCAACAGGTTCAAGTTAGACCTTGAACCTTGCAACCAGACTGTTGAGTTCGTTTGCCTTGTCAGACATCGAGGCTGAAGCGGCCGATGTCTGCTCAGCCAGTGCGGCGTTCTGCTGGGTCATCTCATCCATTGAGGTGACAGCCTGATTGACCTGATCAATACCCGCTGTCTGCTCGGCACTGGCGGCCGCGATCTCGGCAATGATATCTCCCACTTTTTTTACGGCATTAACCATCTCTTCCAGTGTGGTGCCGGATTCGTTGACCAGTTCAGCGCCTAGCTGGACCTTTTCTGCGGAATCCTTGATCAGCTCTTTGATCTCTTTTGCGGCGGTGGCGCTGCGCCCTGCCAGATTCCTGACCTCCGTGGCCACCACGGCAAACCCTCTGCCTTGCTCTCCGGCGCGTGCGGCTTCAACCGAGGCATTCAGGGCCAACAGGTTGGTCTGAAAGGCAATTTCGTCGATTACGCCAATGATCTCGGCGATCTTGCTGCTCGCGCCATTGATCGCATCCATTGCCTGCACTGCTCGGTGGACCACCTGACCACCTTGTTCTGCCTTGGATCGGGCATTGCTCGCAAGTTGATTGGCTTGCTGTGCGTTGTCAGCGTTGTTGCGTACCGTGCTGGTAAGTTCCTCCATGGATGACGCAGTCTCTTCCAGGCTGGAAGCCTGCTGCTCTGTTCTGGCGCTAAGGTTGGTGTTTCCCGCGGATATCTCATTCGTAGCGGTGCGCATCTCATCCATTGAATCACGTAGTTGACCGAGGATACCCCGGAGGTTGCTCAGGGTACTGTTGACGTTTCCTTTCAATGCATCGAAAGAGCCGTGATAGTCACTCTGCACCGAGAGGGTCAGGTCACCTTGGGCCATTGCGCCCAGTACTTCAGACATGTCGGTGAATATCCGTTCCACCTGATCGATAAGGGAGTTAATGCCCAGGCCAAGCTTTTCAAAGAAGCCGGCCTTGTTGGCGAGGTCTATGCGTTGTGACAGATCCCCCTCCTGAGCCGCGGCGACGATTAATTCCACTTCGGTTTCCACTGCGACTTCAGCCGTTCGATCGGTCCATTCCACGGCGGTACCCAGTCGTTCACCAATATCGTTGGTTACCGGATTGGCCACGATACGCATCGTCCTGCCACCTACCTTCAGCTCCGATTCGTAGCGGCTTTCAAGGGACTCGAGCAGTTTTGCCTGGTGTTCGGGGTGTTTATGAAAATCATCGATAACGCCACCAATCAGCGCTTCATTGCGAAAGCTGGGAAGATCCTTTTGGATATCCTTTTCCGCCTCTTGGAAGAGCTTGTGTGCCGATTTGTTCATGTAGAAGATTTTTCGCTCGTTATCCGCCATCATCACGCTGCTGGAGACATTATCCAGCGCCATTCTGATGCGTGAGGCCTCATCAGCCCTTTGGCGAGTCTCCTCAATGTCATGTTTCAGATTCCTGAGCATCACTGACATGGAATTACCCAGTTGACCGATCTCATCCTTGCTGATGATGTCAACCTTCTGATTGAGATCGCCATCGGCGATGCCACGGGCGATTTCATTGGCGCGACCGAGGGGGCGGATGATGGCGCGGCTCAACAGCAGGGCGCCTGTCATTGAGATCAGGACAGCGAGTAAAAGAACCCCCGCGATAATGTTACGAGAGAGGCTGATTTCCCCACTGAAATTTTCCGAAAGTGTACGAATCTCCTGGTTGGCCGATACTACATTGGCGCTCAGCTCCTTGACCTCAGCCAAGTCAGCGGCGAGCTGTTTGATGTTGTTGACCTGTGTGCCGATGCTCTTGGTGAACTCTTTCATCTTTCCAACGGTGTGGGAAACGCTGACAAGGGCCTCCCGGCGCATGCTCTCCTCTATGTCACCCATAGTGTCGGCAGCGTCTTCCAGTGCATAGAGGGCGGGGCCGTCAGGCAAGCCCTCGGAGGTTTCACCAACCTCTTCCACGAAACCGTTCAAGGTAGAGGAGATGCCTTTGATTTTGCGTTCGAGTACCTTGATTTGCATATTGGTCCGGTGGATATCTTCCACTACCGCCAGCATGCCATCTGAAATGCGTGAAAGGTCATTGTCCGCCATGACAATATTGTTCTCAGTGGTACGTGAGTTATCCACGCCAGTGGCGGATTTTGTTACCACATCGTAAAAACCACCGCTGAGGCTGCTAAATGAATAGACTGCAAGC
>JBDLIF010000085.1:0-8907 GCA_039714955.1 Pseudomonadota bacterium
CTGGATTTCTCCGATCTGTCCGCCGAGGGCCTCAAGTTTGACCGAATAGAGGGAAGCTTCACGCTGGAAGATGGGGATGCCTACACCAGGGACCTGGAACTGAGCGGTCCGGCGGTGCATATCGAGGTGGTTGGCCGGACCGGCCTGGCTGCCAGGGATTATGATCAAGCGGTCACCGTAACCCCACAGGTTAGTTCAACCCTGCCTATCGTGGGGGCACTGGCGGTCAATCCGGCCGTTGGCGTGGCGCTGGCGGTGGCCCAGCAGCTTTTTGGCAAACAGATGGATCGCATTACTCAGACCGAGTATCTGTTGACTGGCGACTGGGAGAGCCCCAAGATCGTGAAACTGGCCAGGGAACCAGCGGAGACGGATGAAGCCAGTCTGATGCCGGATCTACCTGGGGATCAGTAATCGGTGGCTGTGGCATGACTGGCCCAGCCAGTGTCAATGATGCTATCCTCAAGCGTTTGCAGCAGATACGGAACTCCCAAACAGGTGCGTTGAGAAGATGAGCGATAACCGGACCAAAGTCGCCGCTATACAGATGGCAACCAGCCCCAATGTCAGCGCCAATCTTCTGGAGGCGGAACGGCTTATAACCGAGGCCGCGGAGAGTGGCGCCGGCTTGATCGTGTTGCCGGAAAACTTTGCCTTCTTGGGAGAGCATGATCGTGAGATGTGCACCCTGAAAGAGCGGGAGGGTGATGGGCCACTGCAGGGTTTTCTCAGCCAGATGGCCAGTCGGCTTGGCGTCTGGCTGGTGGGCGGTACCATCCCCATGGAGGCCTCGGATGGCGCCAAGGTGAGGGCCGCCTGCCTGGTCTTCAATGACCGGGGTGAACAGGTCTCCCGCTATGACAAGATCCACCTGTTCGATGTGCAGTTGGTGGAGAGCAATGAGCGCTACGAAGAGTCGAACGCCATTGAGCCGGGTGAGCAGGTGGTAGTGGTTGAGACCCCCTTCGGGCGGCTTGGGTTGACGGTTTGCTATGATCTGAGATTCCCTGAACTTTTTCGCAAGCTGCTGAGTCTGGGCGCGGAGATCTTCGTGGTTCCATCGGCCTTTACCGCGATCACCGGCAAGGCCCATTGGGAGACCCTGGTGCGTGCCAGGGCAATTGAAAATCTCGCCTTCGTGGTGGCCGCCGCCCAAGGGGGCTATCACAGGAACGGTCGTGAAACCCATGGGCACAGTATGATCGTCGATCCCTGGGGAACCATCTTGACCCAGGTGCCCAGGGGAACCGGGTTTGTCAGCATCGAGCTCGATCGGGAGTATCAGGGGACTGTTCGCCGCACCTTTCCCACCATTGAGCATCGGCGCGTATCGCTTGACTGATTTCCCGGTATTTTTCTTATTTTCACTCATTGACTCCCTATCCGGAGTTTAAGCTACTGCCATGTCTGATCTGATTCAAATCGCCAATGAAGCCATACTCATGCCCGCCGGGCTGGGGGAGAACGACCTGGACCGCATGCTGGGTGAGCTGGTGGGCAGCGGCATCGATGCCGCGGATATCTACTTCCAGGCCAGCCGCCTGGAGTCCTGGGTGCTGGAGGATGGCATCATCAAGGAGGGGGCACACAACATCGAACAGGGGGCCGGCATCCGGGCCATCAGTGGCGAGAAGACCGGTTTTGCCTATTCGGATGAACTGCAGTTTCCCGCCCTGATCGAGGCCGCTCGTGCGGCCCGTTCGATCAGCCGTGGCGGCAACCAGGGGGGGGTTCGGGTCAAGGGGCTGCCCATGGAGCGGCAACTCTATGCACCGATCAATCCGCTCCCCAGTCTCAGCGAAGCGGAGAAGGTGGATCTGTTACGGCGGGTGGATGCGGAGGCCCGCCGTCAGGACCCCAGGGTCAAGCAGGTGATCGTCAGTCTGGTGGGCGCCCAGGATGTGATCATGGTGGCGGCCACCGACGGCACCTTGAACGCGGATGTACGACCGCTGATCCGGCTCAATGTGCATGTCATCGCCGAGCAGGGCGATCGCCGTGAGCAGGGCACCAGTGGGGGTGGCGCCAGGCAGAGTTTCCGCTACCTGCTGGAAGAGGAGCGTGCCCTGGGATATGCCAGGGAGGCGGTGCGTCAGGCCCTGGTCAATCTGGAGGCGGTGGATGCCCCGGCCGGTAGCATGCCGGTGGTGCTGGGCCCCGGCTGGCCCGGGGTGTTGCTGCACGAGGCGGTGGGCCACGGGCTGGAGGGTGATTTCAATCGCAAGGGGACCTCGGCCTTCAGTGGACGGATGGGTCAGCAGGTGGCCTCCAGCCTCTGTACCGTGGTGGATGACGGTACCCTGCCGGGTCGCCGTGGCTCCCTGAATATCGATGACGAGGGCACCCCCAGTCAGCACACGGTGCTGATCGAAGATGGCATCCTCAAGGGCTATATGCAGGACAAACACAACGCCCGCCTGATGCAGACGGCATCCACCGGTAACGGCCGGCGTGAGTCCTATGCCCATCTGCCGATGCCACGCATGACCAACACCTATATGCTGCCAGGGCAACAGGCGCCGGAGGAGATCATCGCCTCGGTGCGGAAGGGCCTCTATGCGGTAAATTTTGGTGGTGGCCAGGTGGATATCACCTCCGGTCGTTTCGTCTTCTCCGCCAGTGAGGCCTACCTGATTGAAAACGGCAGGGTCACCGCCCCGGTGAAGGGCGCCACCCTGATCGGCAACGGCCCGGAGGCGATGACCCGGATCAGCATGGTGGGAGACGATCTGCAGCTGGACAGCGGGGTTGGGGTCTGCGGCAAGGAGGGGCAGAGCGTACCGGTCGGGGTGGGTCAGCCGACCCTCAAGCTGGATGAACTGACGGTTGGCGGAACTGGAGCATGAATCATATGCAGGGTATCGAACAGCGTCAGGCCGATTTGCAGCAGCTGGTCAGTGATCTGTTGAATGAGGCCAGACGGCAGGGGGCCAGCGCCGCCGAGGCGGGGGTGAGCAGTGATGCGGGCCTCTCCCTGAACGTACGCATGGGCGAACCTGAGACCATCGAGTATACCCGGGACAATGGTCTCGGCGTGACGGTCTATTTTGGCCAGCGCAAGGGTTCCGCCAGCACCTCCGATCTCAGTCCCGAGGCGGTCAGTGAGACCGTGCGGGCGGCCTGTAATTTTGCCCGTTATACCTCGGAGGACGACTGTGCCGGTCTGGCGGACGCCGCGCTGATGGCCAGGGAGATCCCGGATCTGGACCTCTATCACCCCTGGGATCTAAGCGTCGATGAGGCGATTGAGCAGGCAACCGAGTGCGAGACCGCCGCCCGCGAACGGGACCCACGCATCGTCAATTCGGAGGGCGCCAGCCTCAACACCCATAACGGTCTGCATGTGTACGGTAATACCCATGGTTTCATCGGCGGCTATCCCTCCTCCCGCCATAGTCTGAGCTGCGCCGTGGTGGGCAAGGAGGGGGAGAGCATGCAACGGGACTACTGGTACAGCCTGTCGCGCATCGGCGAGCTGCTGGAGGCGCCGGAGCAGGTTGGCAGGATGGCCGCGGAGCGTACCCTGGCCCGTCTGGGGGCGCGCAAGATAGCGACCCAAGAGGCGCCGGTACTGTTTCAGGCCGATGTGGCGGTGGGCCTGTTGCGCAGCTTTGTCGGAGCGATCCGGGGCTCGGCCCTCTACCGCAAGTCCAGTTTCCTGCTGGACCAGCTCGACCGACCGGTGTTTCCCGAATTTGTGCGTATCCATGAGGAGCCTCGCCTGTCGCGGGGGCTCGGCAGTGCCCCCTTCGACAGTGAGGGTGTGGCGACCCAGGATCGGGATTTTGTCACCGATGGCATATTATCCAGCTATGTGCTCGACAGCTACTCCGCCCGCAAGCTCGGCATGCAAACCACCCGCAATGGAGGGGGTGTGCGCAATCTGCGCATCAATTCAGGTGAGCTGGACCGGGCGGGCCTGCTGCAAGAGATGCATACCGGTCTGCTGGTCACCGAGCTGATGGGCCAGGGGGTCAACAATGTGACCGGTGACTACTCCCGTGGCGCGGCCGGTTTCTGGGTGGAGAACGGTGAGATCCAGTACCCGGTGGAGGAGATTACCATCGCCGGTAACCTCAAGGGGATGTTCATGGGCCTGCAGGAGGTCGCTAGCGACATCGAGACCCGCACCAGCGTGCAGACCGGTTCCTGGCTGATCGAGCGGATGATGATCGCGGGTGAGTAGTGGAGGGATTTCGACCATGACGCAAGATGTTCGTTGGAGGCAACGCTACCAGAATTTTGACCGCGCCTTTATCCTGCTGCGTTCGGCGCTTGAAGAGAAGACCTTGGATGAATTTTCGGAGTTGGAGCAGGAAGGGCTTATCCAGCGTTTCGAGTACACCTATGAACTGGCATGGAAAACCTTAAAGGATTACCTGGAAGAGAGCGGAATAGTGATTTCCCCGGTCACGCCGCGCAATGTGATCAAACAGGCATTCTCAGCCAGAATTATCGATGACGGCCAAGTCTGGATTGATATGATGCTGCATCGCAATCTGCTTTCTCATACCTACGACTACACGAAATTCCGGGAGGTTCTGGAAGCGGTTGTTACGCGTTACCTGACAGCTATTGGAAATCTGCACGAATGGCTTCTGGAAAAGCGCCTGGAGTCTTGAATAAAACGGGTTTGAGTGCGAAAGAACTGGTTATGCTGTGTTCGGTCTTCAGGCGGCATGCCTATGTGGAGCAGGTAGTGCTATTCGGCTCGCGAGCCAAGGGAACGGCCCGCTACAACTCGGATATCGACCTGGCCGTAGAGGGTGTTTTGAATGATTTACAGATCGAGGCCCTGGCCATGGAGTTGGACGATCTTCCACTGGCCTATCAATTTGACGTCAAGGCGCTTTCCTCTGTTCGTTCCGCACCATTGAAGAGACATATCGAACGGGTGGGACGTGTGATTTATGAGCGTGATATCGAATAGCGGCTCAATGGCGACTGTTTTTCGCGGCCCTTCTACCCCATATCTCGGTAAGGAAAAAGTTCTCACACGGAGGCATGGAGAAGACGAGATGAATGAGTGATGTAGGATGTGGTGAGCTTGCGAACCGCATCGATGTTGCTATTATTGATGCGGTTCGTGCCTCACCACATCCTACATTTTGCTGGCGGCAACCATCTCAAGCGCTGTATTGACGGCGATCTCCAAGCTGCCGACCATGGCCTGGCCGCTACCGGCCAGTTCCAGGGCGGTGCCGTGATCCACCGAGGTACGGATGATGGGCAGACCCAGGGTGATATTCACCGCTCTGCCAAAGCCCAGATGTTTGAGTACCGGCAGTCCCTGGTCGTGGTACATTGCCAGCACCGCATCGGCCTGCTGCAGATATTTCGGCGTAAACAGGGTATCCGCCGGAAGTGGACCGGTCAGCTGCATCCCCTGCTGGCGCAGCCGCTGCAGCAGCGGCTCGATGATCTCTATCTCCTCCCGTCCCAAGTGACCATCCTCCCCCGCGTGGGGGTTGAGACCGCAGACCAGGATACGCGGCCGGGTTATGCCGAACTGGCCCCGCAGATCGCTGTGCAGGATCCGGATGACCCGCTCCAAACGCTCTGGGGTGATCTGACGGCTGACCTCCGAGAGAGGCAGATGGGTGGTGACCAGGGCGACCCGCAGACCTTGTGTGGCGAGCATCATCACCGGGAAGGCATCACAGAGTTCGGCGAGGAATTCGGTGTGACCGCTGAAGGGGAATCCGCCCTGGTTGATGATCCCCTTGTGCACCGGGCCGGTGACCAGGGCGTCGAAGCCGTGTGTCAGACAGCCTTCGGTGGCGATCCTCAGACTCTCCAGCACATAATCCGCATTGGCCGCATTGAGCTGGCCGCAGCGCTCCTCTTCACCTAGGTGGACAGGCAGAACGTAGAGGCTCCCCGCTGGTGCGGGAGTGGGCTCTTTGCCCATCTGGAAGGGCAGCAGGGTTAAAGGCAGCCCCAGGCGTTGCGCTCGACGTTCGAGCATGCTCGGGTCGGCGATGGCTACCAACTGGGCGGGCAGCCTCTGCTGGGCCAGCAGGACCGTCAGGTCAGGGCCGATCCCGGCCGGTTCGCCCGGTGTCAGGGCCAGGATCACAACTCATCCTGCTCCAGACGCACCTCCACATAGGCCTCATCGCGCAGGCGGCGCAGCCAGAGTTCGATGGCCTCGTCCGATTTCTGCTTGCGAATCGCGCTGCGGGCGGTGTTTTTCATCAGCTCTTCGGTATTGTCATGGTCGCGCCGTTCAAGCACCTGCACGATGTGCCAGCCGAACTGGGTCTTGAAGGGCTGACTGATCCGGTTGGGCCCCAGGGCCTCCATCTGCTGTTCGAACAGGGGCACCATGTCGCCGGGGCTGGTCCAGCCCAGGCCGCCCCCCTTGATGGCGGAGGCCTTGTCGTCCGAGTGAGAGCGGGCCAGGGTCTCGAAGGACTCGCCACCGACGATACGTTCACGCAGGGTCTCCAGCCGCTGTCTGGCCTCCGAGTCAGAGACGATTTCGTTGGTGTTGATCAGGATGTGCCGGGCCTGGGTCTGGGTGATGAGCATGCGTTTGGCGCCTTTGACCTCCAGCAGTTTGATGATGTGGAAGCCGGAGGCGTTGCGGATCGGGTCACTGATGCTACCCGGTTCCAATGAGTCCACCTCCTGGGTGAACAGGGTGGGGATGCGTGAGGTCTCGATCCACCCCAGATTGCCGCCATCCAGGGCCTGCCGGCCATCCGACTCCCGCATCGCGATGCTGCTGAAGTCCGCGCCGTCGCGGATCTCCCGGGCCAGTCTATCCACCTTGCTCCTGGCGGCTTGTACATCCTCCGGTGAGGCCCCTTCCGGGGTGGCGATCAGGATGTGCAGCAGATGGACCGCGGTGCGTTGCCGGCTGGTGCCAACCTCCCGGGCGAGAAAGTTACGCACATCCTGCTCGGTGATCACGATACGGTTGATCACCTCCTTCTGTTTCAGGCGGTTGATCAGGATGTCCTGCCGCAGCTGTTCGCGAAACAGGTTGAAGCTGATGCCGTCGGCCTCCAGGGTCTGCCTGAGTTCCAGCAGGGTGATATTGTTGTTTTTCGCGATGTTGGCGATGGCCTTGGTCAGGGTGGTGTCATCCACCGTCAGGCCAAGGCGCTTGGCGGTCTGCAGCTGCAGGCGTTTTGCGATCATGCGTTCCAACACCTGTTCCCGCATGCTGTCTATCGGTGGCAACTCCTGGCCCTTCTGGCGGAGCTGGATGGCCAGTTCCCGTATCCGGCTGTTGAGTTCGCTGGCGGCGATGATGTCTTCATTGACCACCGCGACGATGCGGTCCAGTTCGTTGACCGCGGCCTGGCCCGTCAGGCCAAGGCAGAGCAACAGCAGGCCGAATGCCCACGGGAGTGGTTTGTGAGGGATAGACATGGATGATTACTCCGGTTGATAACCGTAGATAGACTCTTTCAAGGTTTGCTGAGGATCTTTGCCCAGGGCGCCCAGGCCTCTGAGTTCCAGTTGTAACATGAAACGGCTGTCGTATTCCTGGTCGATATCCTGGTCGAGATCGGTTTCGTTTACATACTGCTGATAAACGGCCCGCAGGGACCAGCAGCAGCGCCCAGCATACTCGAATCCGACAACTTTGTTCAGGGCCCGTTCATGCAGCAGTGAGTGCTTCCAGTCTCCCAGCATGGCGAAACGATAGTCGAAACGCCAGTGAAAGGAGAGGTCCAGATCCTCGATCTCGCTCTTGGCGTTGTAATTATAACTGATGTTGAACAGCTGCTGCCCCGGGGCCTTGTAGTGCAGACCGATACGGCCCTTGTCGATCTGCCGCTCTTCGCGTTGGGGGTCCCAGCGCAGGGCCAGGGAGCTGCGCCAGTGTGCCCCCAGGCGGGAGCTGAGTTCGGCCACCAGGGCCGAGCTGGCTTGCTCCTGCGGATCACCGGTGAGCTGCACCCGCCGGTCCTGGAAATAGAGGATCTGGCCGATGCTGGCGCGCAGCCGCTCCAGGCCGGAACCTTCTTCCAGCCAGCGGGTGGTGACGGCCAGCGTGAGCTGGTTTGCGTCACCCACCCGGTCGCCGCCGCTGAAACGGTTCTCCTTGAACAGGTTGGCGAAACTCAGGTCCAGATCGGCGGTGTCGAAATCGGGAATCTCGGATTGATCCTCGAAGGGGGCATAGAGGTAGAAGAGGCGGGGCTCCAGGGTATGCATGGCGGCATTGCCGAACCAGCTGCTCTCTCTTTCGAAGACCAGGCCGCTGTCCAGGCTCAGGGTCGGTACCATGAATGAGGGGCGTTCCAGTTCAGGCTCGACCTCATCCAGTTGGTAGCTGGCATAATTCAAGGTCAGACGGGGGGTCAGATGTCCCCAGGGCCGGCGTAGCTGAAGACTGGCCGATGGCGCGAGCCGCAAGCGCTGGCCGGTGACTTTAGTGTCATGCTCGAAATAGACATACTCACCCATCACGCCCAGGTCGGTATTCAGGCTGTCGATGAGGTGTCCGTAGTTGGCGCTCAGCTTGGGCAGCAGACTGTAGGGGTAGCTGGTGGGGCTGAGGTTCTTGTCCACGGTCTGGAAGTCCTGCACCAGCCCGCGCAGTTGCCAGTCGCTTGCCCGGTATCTGACCTCACCGATCCGCTCCAGATTCCGGGCACTGCCGGATGCCAGCCCGCTGCTGAAGTCGTTCAGGTAGTCCATGTCGCTGACCTCGGTGAAGTCGATCCGGGTGGTCAAACCCGAATAGGGATGACTCCCGTGCCGTAGCTTGATGGCGCTACGCCGGTTGTCGTGTTATAGACCGAGTCGCTGATGGCGCTACCCGACCTCTCGATCCGCCGGCCCGTCGCCACCGCGATGGCGTTCCTCGCCATCGTCATGCTGGGCACGATCGCCTTCTGGCGCCTGCCCGTGGATCTGCTGCCAGATGTCGCGTTCCCCACTCTG
>JBDLIF010000086.1:0-8863 GCA_039714955.1 Pseudomonadota bacterium
ATCGAGTTCTCCCGCTCTCTTGCGCGATTCCAGAAACTCAATGGCTTCCTCTTCGCTGACCCCCGCAAGATGCGCCAGCTCCTTTGGTCCAACCTTTACCAGGCTCATGGCAGGATTCTTTACATCAGACATGGCCTGCTTTCGCAGTGCTTCAATAGCAAAGTTGAGCCGCTGGGAACTGGCACCATAGGCCAGCACCATGGCGAGTTCGTCCATTCGACGAATATGTTTGGCAAAATTAGTCATGATCAGATTCGTCATACGGCGCTCACTGTTGAGCCGATTCTGAAAGGTGTTCCGGTCCAGCATGATTAACTCCGTTGACTTCATCGCGGTAGCCGTCGCGGATCTCGGACCGGTGTCTATCAGGGCAAGCTCACCGAAGATCTCACCCTGTCCCAGGGTGGCCAGGGTAAGCTCAAGCCCGTTTATATCGATTCGTGACACCTTGATTGCACCTTCATCCACCATATACGCATAGTCCCCCATCTCTCCCTCGGCGAACAAGACCTCCCCCGGTTTGAGTAACAATCGCTCAAAGTGACCACTGTATTCATCAAGCAGTTCATCATGCAGATAGCCAAAGGCCCATTGATAGAGACTTTCGAATGGCGCCCTGATAGGAACAATAAAATTACCAATGGATTCAATCCATTGCTTGTCGGCCAACGAAGTAAAACCGAGGCGGTCATACATGCTCACCGTCTCGTGGTTTACCGTGGAATAGACGTGGGTAACACCCCAGGAATGCCACACACCAATCGCCATTTTGATCAGTGCGCGAATGACATCACGCCGGCTCTTCCAACGATTACGCACAGCCAGCATACTGGGGCAGGCATCTACCGTGGGCTGGCCATGCTCAAGCTGCCACTGACGAGCAACTGACTCCCGGTACGGAGTTAAATCGAAATACTCTTCCGAAGCAAGTCCCAGACCAGAGTCCATACCGATTCGCATGGTTCCAACCGGTTCCTCATTTTCGTAGGCAATGATACTGAGACTGTCGGGAAAGGCATCGAAACGGTCAACAATCCGCTGATTAGGGAGTGACTTCCCACCATACTTCCCATCTTCGACCACATAGACCTCATGCCTCAACCAGAAAACATCATCCAGCTCTTTTGCGGACTGAGCAATCTTGAGTTTCATCGTCATCTTTGATTATCACCATAGAGAGTTTACAGCAGTGAACCATTACACATTCCAATCCAGATCAGGAACCAGATCAATGGCCAGGAGTAATTTCAATTTATGCAGCCTATTTTTCACCCTCTTTAAAGGTCAAACGTTCCCACCGCACCAGGCAATCGGCAGAGCAACCGATTATCTTATCCGTCAGCGGAAACTGTCCGATACGGACCCGTAGATAGGCATAGAGCTCAGCAACCCAGGCAGGTTGCGTCTCATTGACTGCAACCTTGCGTTCACGAAAATCGTAGGGAACGATCAGGACATGCATTCGTTCCATGTCCGTACTAGCGGCCAGGGTATAGAGTTCCTCCACTCCCCGGTTGCCTATTGCCAGACAACCCGTCGACCAGGCGCTGCCATGAATAAAGATGTTGGAGCCTGGCTTTGTACGCCCCTCATCAGAGGCATTTTTCCAGTCGAAGGTATTGGGATAATCGAGTTTAAGGGAAAGATGAAAATGACTGTTGGGGTTCAGCGCCTCGATGCGATAGAAGCCTTCGGGCACCTGCTTGTCACCCTCCCTTAACTTAGGCCCCGCCTCTCCACTGGCGGCAAACACAGGGTAGTCATGAACATGGCGCCACTGTCTCTCCTCCCACACCCAGAGTTCTACCCGTCGACTCTCCTTCAAGGCAATCAGCTGTAGCCGCTCAGGCGGATAGTGCAGGCCGGCCCGGTGAAAACGCGCCTGTAATCTCCTTTCGGCCTCCGGATAGGCTCGCTGGACCTCAGATCCATCGGACGGAGCCGCCAGGGTAGACTGCACCCCCAGAAGCGTCAGCAGCAGCATCCCCAGTCGAATCAAGCCACTCCCTCGTGCATCCTAACCCGCTTCAACCAGTTTCCATAGATGACATCCGAGATTTTATGCAGCTGCTGGATGCGCCCCCGCAAATCGTCTTTGATGGTGTGTGCTGACTGGATACAACAGGAGTCGAGCTTGAGGTCGCTGCCATACTTGTCGATCCAGGCCTCCACCATCTCTTCAGTCATCTCCAGGTGAAACTGCATCCCCAAGTGATCGCCAAGAACAAAACCCTGGTTTTTATAGCAATCACTCATCAGCAGAGGCTGGCTGCCAGGGGGCATGGAGAAGGTATCCGCGTGCCAATGGAAGGTATCGAACTCCACTGGCAAACTATCCAGCCAACCCTCGTGATTGGCGGCACTCAGCCGGTAAAGCGGATACCAACCGATCTCCATGCCCTCCCCCCGGGTGACAATCCCGCCCAGCGCCTTGCTGATGAGTTGGCCGCCGAAACAGATGCCCATCATGGGAATACCCGCTTCATCGGCCCTGCGTATCAGATCCAGTTCGGCCTCAAGCCAGGTCAGATGATCATTGACACTCACCGCGGCCCCCATGAAGACCAGCCCGGAGACCTCATCCAACTGGCTTGGCACAGGACGATCCGCATCGATACAGACCAGTTCCCATGGCATGTCCTGCTGATCGAAAAAATCACCCAGATAGCCTGGCCCCTCACAGGCAATATGACGAAAGACGCGAATCGGTTTCACAATGAGTCAGTTGCATTGAACGAAACACTATTCTAACCAAGGAACTGGTGGTTAGGAACAACCAGTCGCCGAAGAATCTTCAAAGGGCTGGCGCCCTCATCTTGCAGCGTCTCCATTCTTGGTCTAAACGTTATCGTGTGTCTTTTAATTCCCACGAAGAGAAGCATGGCAAGGGGGAACTTCCCCACATAAGTTCACCAAGGATTAGCTTAGTTATTGAGCCTTCCCTCAAGCAGCCCTTAATTCGTGATAGTGGGCGATTCACTGATGAATTAAGGGCTGCCTCTTTGAGATACACTTATTTTTCTGCTGTATTTTCTAGCTCTTACATCACATGAAAACCGCATCTGCTGCAACCTGAGCCGTGCCACTCAACGCAAACACCAGTAGCATGAGTAGTGTCGAGCCAGCCAATCCGGCCCACAGGGCCGCGGCCAGTGTCAATAGCAAATCCTGAAGAAAACCGGGGGTGAACACTTCACTCAAGGACTGTGGGTAGGGCTTCATATGGCAGCTCCGGAGAGAAAGGAGAGCACCACATAACGGTCAAAACCGAGCCCTTCCGTGTCATTTTCAGGGTAGCGCGCCAATCCCTTACCTTCGATCCGGGTCCGGATACGTTCCAGAGAGATACCCGCATCGACCAGCCGCTGGGTAACCTGCTCGGCCCGCAATCTCGTCAATTCCATGTTATAAGCCTCGCTCCCACGCCGATCGGCGGATGCCATGACCTCGATACCCAGCTCAGGAAAGGCCTTGAGCATACCGACCAGGGCATCAAGATGCGGTTGAATGGCCGGCTCGATATCGGCGCCATCCGTACGAAAACGGATGCAGAATGAAAAACCGTTGGCGATTGCGCCAAGCCGAGTCCGATTGATAGAGATTTGATGCTGGATTCGCGCATACTGATTCGCCTGCTGCTTATCCAGGCTATTGACCTGCTCCTGTGCGACCGCCAGTTCTCCATTTACCCGGTCAATCTGATCCTCCTGCTGTTTGATATGCCCGATCAGTGCCCCTCCCATGATCCCGACCATCACTCCGGGAGGTCCCGCCAACAGGGCGCCAGCGAGCGCACCGATGGCAGGCCCCTTAAGGATTTCCAGTTCCGCTGTTTCGGACTTATCCACAGTTTCGGCCTGTCCATGCATACTGACACTCAACAAGACCGCCGCAATGATTTGTTTTTTCAAAAGATTACCCTCCGGTTTGATCCAGCGTGTCATCCATGACAAATTTACGGTTGACCATAACCTGCGCCGGGTTTTACTGAACTCGGGGTCATTACAGAACAACGAAATGGCGAAGTGATTACACAATTGTGGCCATTCAGGGGGAAAAAGTGGCAGAATTCTGTCAGCCGATGGGAAAACCATCTATTCACATAGATATATATTGAAGAATGTGAATATAATTCTATCTTTAAAGAGAATCTAAAGTATTTGATAGCGTGGCCGCTAATAACTTTAGGGAAGAAGTTTAAGAGAATAACTAAGCGGATCATGAGACCTCTCCAGACGGGAATTCTAGCAGTCATAGTGCTTTACGCCTCAATGCAGGCCAGTGCACTGGAGATTGTTTCGAATCCATCGGTTAAAACTGACTCACTCTCACTCAGCAGTCTGCGGGCGATCTTTAGCATGCGCATGACACAGTGGTCTGACAGCACACCAATTCGGGTGTTTGTTCTGGGCGATAAAAACCCGGTTCACTCGGAGTTTAGTAAGACGGTGCTGGGGGTCTTTCCCCACCAACTTCGCCGGGCATGGAACAGGCAAATCTTTTCGGGCACTGCCCAGGCGCCCATCAAAGTAGAATCAGAAGCCGAGATGCGTCTCAAGATAGAGTCCACGCCAGGCGCCATTGGCTATCTTCCCAAGGACCAGATCAATGAGCAGGTTCGATCCATTGAAATCGAATAGATATATTGCATTCTGCCTGTTGTTAGTCTGGAATGCCCCGATTCAGGCGGAAGATGCTTTTGCCTGGGATGAAAACTTCCAGGTCCATGGCTTCCTCTCCCAAGGTTATGTGAACACCACCGCAAACAATTTTTTCGGTGAAAGCGAGGACGGTAGTTTCGACTTCCGGGAGATCGGCATCAATGCATCCTATCGCCTTACACCTCAGCTAATGGTGTCCGCCCAACTACTCTCCCGCACCGCCGGCGAGATGGACAATGGATCCCCCAATCTCGATTATGGCCAGATCGACTACAACCCCGTCTCTAGCGAACAGGGACGAGCCGGCGTAATCCTCGGCCGGTTCAAAAACCCGATGGGTTTCTATAACGAGACCCGGGACGTTGCCTCGACCCGACCAAGTATCTTCGTGCCTCAGGTAATCTATTGGGATCGTGTCCGTAATATGGTGTTGTCCAGCGACGGGGGGCTAATCTATGCTGATCTGCACAGGGATCTGCACAGCTTCTATCTGAAGCTTTTTACCGGTAAGACGCCCATCGATGAGAATGTGGAGAAAAGCTATTTACCCGCCAGCCAGGAGCCCAGTCTTGATCAACGGGGCCTGACCACAGGTGGTCGGCTGCTTTACGAATGGGATGGCGGCGTCTTTCGCCTGGCATTGAGTGGCGCGAAGCTCAGTATGGACGGCGAGATGACGGGCGGCGCTCTGACGGGAACCTTGGATATTGACTTCTGGATCGCCTCCGCCCAGTACAACAACGGTCCTTTTAGTCTGACAATGGAGTATATGAATGAACCCTTGAGCTATGAGGGATTCATGGGCATTATGGACGTGGCAAATAAGACTGTCGACGGCTACTATCTGCAGGGCAGTTACAGGATCTCCGCCGACTGGGAAGTTCTCACGCGGTATGAGGAGGGACACTTGGATAAGAATGATAGGGACGGGTCCGATGTAAACATCCCTGGCACACTGCCACACAACCATTTTGTACGCATGTTGACCCTTGGACTTCTTTGGGAGCCAACGGAAAATTTCATGCTGCGCGCCGAGTTCAGCCGGGCCGATGGGACCATGTTCCTCTCCAACCTGGAAAATCCCGATCCATTGGATACCGAGCAACACTGGAACATGTTCGCCTTTCTCCTCTCTTACAGTTTCTGAAGCCGTTCACACAGACCGCTTCATCCATGTCTCAAGGAGAAAACCACAAGAATACACCTTTTTTCAGCCTGAAGTGGAAGGTTGTATTTATCTTCAGCCTGGTGTTGATCGTAGTGAACGCCGGTCTCGCCGGTCTGGGATATCAGCAACTACGGGAACAGTTCGCCCAACAGCAGAAACAGATCAGACAGCAGCAGATCCAGGAACTTCATGCGCTTATCCGTGACAGTTTCAACGAGTTGGAACAGATCGCCTCGCTCATCCCCAGCATGGCACCCGTCCTCTCCACAAACGACAGCATGACCGTTAGACTGGCAAAGATATTTGCCGAGCAATCAGCGACCTTGGAATTTGACTGGGGGCTTGACGAGGCACACTACTTCTCCGTTGAAAACAAGTTGCTGTTTTCCTGGCGACCTGCGATCAATATGGAACGTTTCGGTCCGATGATCCAGGGAGTCAATAACTCAGAACAACCGGATACCCAGCTGGATTGCAGTGATCTGTGCCGACAATACGTCGCGGTTCCCGTCCTGCACGCAGGCCAGAAGAACGGCGTACTGCTGCTAAGCCGACTCGTCGCCGACGTTGTTATCTCCTTCAAGGATATAACCGGTGCGGACATAGCCATCATTTCCCATGAAATGGGTAAGAATTGGGGAAAGACGAGATACCGTTATTTAACTGAATGGAACCGTCAAGTAGTCGCGCTGACCAACCCCGAGACCAACATGCCGCTGCTTCTCAACGTTTCTGGAAATTATCCATTTGATGAACTTTTCGAGAATGGTAGAGAGATTGCAAACGCAAGTCATCACTACAACCTGCGGTCGATACAGATAAGCCGTGATGACTCGAACAGCGCCACTCACTTCCTCATCATCAACGATATCACCCAGGCAGTAAGCCATATCACCAGGGCCACGCAAAACAACCTCCTGTTTGGCCTGTTTGGCTTTCTGATATCCGAGTTTCTCTTACTGCTGTTGCTCTGGCGCCCCTTGAACCGCTTGCTACTGGTGTCAAAGAGCCTCCCCCTGCTGGCGCACAATGCCTACAGCGAGGCTCGAGCGATGCACCGAACAAGCGGTCGGTCCTGGCATAAGGACGAGATCGATATTGCAGGGGAAACAACCTTAGAGCTATCTCATACCCTGGAGTCACTGCACCACGAGATCAAGCAACAGACCCAAAACCTCATCCAAAGAGGACGGGAACTCACCAGAGAGCGAGATTTTGTTACCGGGCTGCTCAACAGCGCCCAGGTTATCATCTTGACCCAGGATTGTGATGGACAAATCCTGACCCTCAATCCTCAAGGCAAAAAGTGTCTGGAAAGCAACAGCCGGCCAGAGCAATATCAGGCTCAGAACTTCTTCCAATTGATCACCCAGGGTTCCGAAAGGGCTTTATTGCACCGCTCTATAGACGCCCTAAAAGCCGGTTTGTCCCTCGCCTATCAGCATGACAGCCGAATCTCCTCGGGGGATGGGGGTTATCGAAGCATCTCTTGGGTTCACTCGCGGCTGCCGGGAGAGAATACTTCAGGTAATCCCATCATTCTCTCGGTGGGCCTGGATATTACCGATCGTGAAAAGGCGGAACAACAGCTTGCCTGGTTGGCCAATCATGACCCATTGACCGAACTCTATAACCGCCGTTACTTCCAACGCGCCTTCGAAGATATCTTGTCCCGGGCCAATCGTTATCATCACAGCGTGGCCCTGGTCTTTTTCGACCTGGATCAGTTCAAGTATATCAACGACACCAGCGGCCACCAGGCTGGCGATGCCATGCTGAGAGTTGTGGCCGAGCGGCTGCATCAGCTCACCCGTTCAAGCGACCTGCTGGCCAGGCTTGGCGGGGACGAGTTTGCCATCGTCATCCCGGAAACCGATGTCAAAGGCGCCATCCAGGTAGCGGAAAAGATACTGGAGGACCTCAGACAGATATCACTGCCTACCAAAGGGCGTAGTCACCGCATTTCCACCAGTATCGGGATTGTGATGTATCCCGAGCATGGAAATACAGTCCAGGACCTGATGTCCAATGCGGATCTTTCCATGTATCAGGCCAAAGAGAGTGGACGTGACCGTTGGTATCTGTTTGCCCTGGATGATCAGATGCGTGAACAGATGAGCGCACGTCTGACCTGGAAGGAGAAAATCGAGCAGGCGTTGACCGATTCCGCGTTCTTTCTGCACTATCAACCGATCCTCGAGATCAAAACCGGGCTTATTTCACACTATGAAGTGCTAGTACGCATGCGGGAAAAGGATGGCAGCATTTCCATGCCAGGCGATTTCATACCGGTGGCGGAAAGGACCGGGCTGATCCACAGTATCGACCGCTTTGTGCTCAGAGAGGCCATCGGTCAACTGGCCGAATTGCAAAAATCAACAAACAATGAGATCAACCTTTCCATCAACCTTTCTGGCCGCGTGGTTGATGACCCCGAGCTGTTGCCACTGCTTAAACAGCTGTTGAAGCTCAGCGGTGTCAATCCTCACAACCTGGTCTTTGAGTTGACGGAAACCGCAACCCTGGCCGACATGGCATCCGCCGAACAACTGATGCATGAATTGAGGGATCTGGGTTGCCGTTTTGCCATGGATGATTTCGGCGTTGGCTTCTCCTCCTTCTATTACCTGCGGGAGTTGCCTCTGGATATCGTAAAGATCGATGGCTCATTCATCCGCCAGCTCCCGAACAGCCCGGAAGATCAGGTGTTTGTGAGGGCGCTGACCGCCATGGCATCCGGCTTGATGAAGAAGACTGTTGCAGAATTCGTCGAGGATAAGGAGACCTTGAATCTGATAACCGAGATAGGGGTTGACTATGCCCAAGGTTACTACATTGGAAAGCCGCAACCGGCAATCATCATACCCCAATCGGAGCATGACTTAGCATTTTCAACCTCGAAGTTCACATAACCTTCCACTCTTCGTCTATTTGGTAAGATCAGATTGAGTCAAGACTCCTCAGATCCTGAACTGACCCACCAGCGACTCCATGGTTTTCGCCAGAGAACCCACTCGTTCACCAGACTGCGCAA
>JBDLIF010000087.1:0-8842 GCA_039714955.1 Pseudomonadota bacterium
ACTTTCTGTTTACGGGAGATCTCTTTGCTCCGATTCCCCACATAGTATAGGGTTGTGAGCTGAAATGAAGCTGAAAATAGGGCGATTATGAGCTTGTGCCCTCTATTGGAGGCAGGGTGATGCTAACCTTCAGGCCACCCAGCTCCTTGGAACGCCCGAACGCGATGTTGCCGCCATAGAGTTTGACGATATCCTTGGCAATCGCCAGGCCGAGTCCATGGCCTTCCACCGTTTCATCCAGGCGTACGCCCCGTTGAGTCAGCAAGTCCAGATCCCGATCTGAAAGGCCGCGGCCGTCATCTTCCACAAAAATCCGGATGTTGCGTCGTCCCGTGAGATGGAAGTCCACCCGTGACGAGGCCCACTTGCAGGCGTTGTCTAGGAGGTTTCCCAGCAGTTCCAGCATGTCTTCCCGATCGCCAAAGGTTGGTGAGTCGGTATCCAGCTGGTACTGGATCTCTACCGGGTGGTTACGGTGAACCTGCTTGAGAGCCCTTATCAGATCAGGTAACTCTACCTGTGGATCGAAGCGCTGGCTTTTAATACCCCCTCCAACCAGGCGGGCCCGCTTGAGCTCCCGATCCATCAATTGGCGCACCCGCTCAACCTGTGCTCTGGCCTGATTACATTCCAGGTTATCGCCTTCACTGTTTTCCCGGCTGTCGAAGAAATGAACCAGGATATTCAGGGGGCCTTTGAGGGCATGCGCCAGGTTGCCCAGGGCATTGCGGGATCTTTCGAGACGTTGTGCCAGCAGCCCCAGAAGGTGATTGAGTTCCTGAACCAGAGGTAGAATCTCGGCAGGAACATTTTCTGACAGCTTGTCTGTTTTGCCCTGCTCCAGGCGGCGAATATCTTCACGTACCGGCTCCAGTCGCCGGAATGAGCGGCGTACCAGGATGCTCTGAATGGCCAGCAGAATCACCAGACCGCTCACCGCCAGCAGCGCGAAGGTGCGCATGAACTGATCCCGCTGTTCCTGGATCGAAGAGAGGTCCTCGGCCACCGCGATGGAGATCCTGTGGTTCTGTTTGTGATAACCCTTTGCCCACAACAGTAGTTGCTGGCCGGAAGGTCCGGTGATACGCATTCTGGTGCTCTCTCCCGGTGCCAGCTTTGGGATTATCATGGATTGATCCCACAGGGAGCGGGAGAAAAGCTCCACGCCATTATCCAGGAGGATGGCGTAATAGTGTCCAGACAGTGGTTGAGTATAGATCTGGTGAATCCGCCGTAAATGAACATCGGCCCGGTCGGAATCAAGAACCAGCGCTGCCAGCAGGCTTTCCGCATCGTGCTCCAGGCGCGATGTGACAAAATCTTCGGTCAATTTGCGAATCGAGTGATTGCCCGCTGCCCAGAGCAACCCGATCAGTAACACGAGACTCAGCGAGATGCCCAGCTGCAGACGACGCTCCAAGGAGTTCATATTGGATACATTGGTAAGGGCTGAGTAGGTGCAACATGCATAGGAATTTAGCCTCTCTTATGAGCGGTCAACTGTTCTTTCTAGGATTCTTATCCTCGATGAAGATATAGCCCTGGCCGCGTTTGGTCTGAATGCGCTCCTTGCCGAGCTTGTCCCTTAGTCGGCGGACATAGACCTCTATCAGGTTACTGTCCCGGTCGAAGTCCTGCTCGTAGACGTGCTCGGTCAGCCGGGTTTTTGAGAGGATTCTACCGGGATTCAACATGAAATAGCGGAGCAGGCGGAATTCGGTGCCAGTCAGACTGAGTATCTCGCCGTTGGGGAGCTTGACCTGCTGCCGCTCTTCATCCAATTCGAGTCCACTGATCCGCAACGACTCTCCCGGCATGTCGTGACTGCGGCGAACCAGTGCCAGGATGCGTGCAATGAGTTCTTCCACGTGAAAGGGTTTGCCCAGATAATCATCCGCGCCGGCCTTGAAACCATCTACCCGCTCATGCCAGGCATCCCGCGCAGTGAGGATGATGACCGGAACCCGATTGCCTTGCTGGCGCCAGTAGCGCAGAACCTCCAGTCCCGGTTTTCGCGGCAGGCCCAGGTCAAGCACGACAATGTCGTAAGGTTCCACCTCACCCATATATTCGGCATCCACCCCATTGTCCGCCCGATCGATGGCAAAGCCCTCGCACTCCAGCTCCTTTTGCAGGGTGGTTGCCAGCAGTTTGTCATCCTCCACCAGCAAAAGTCGCATGCATCAATCCTCCCATTCCGAGCTCAGCAGATCTCCAGTCACTGCATCGATGCGTAACTCGCGGACCTGACCGAAGCGGTCGAGCAGCTCTATTTCATAGACGTATTGACCCTGCTCGCGTTCAAGCTCCACTTCAAGGATGCGCCCGGCCTGTTGGTCTCGCAGGGATTCATATACCGTTTCGAGCGGTAGGATCGAACCGGCCTCCATCAGCCGGCGGGCTTCCAGGTAATCATCCGCCGCACTGAGGGTACTGAGTGATACGCAACAGCAGAGCAGCGGGGTTACCGACCATCTTTTCATGGCGTACTCATACCTCAGTCATCCCAACGGCCATAGCCAGGAATGCGTACCTCATGCTCACGGAAAGAGCCCTCGTTTGCCTTGGTGTGGCAGGCGTCGCAATTACTGAGTGAGCGGACCTGCTCATTGTTTAACACCATTTTTCCAGGGATTTCCTCATGTTCATGCAGGAAAAACCGCGTTTGAGTAATCCGCAGCGGTGCGGGATTTCCCCCCAGGGAGGTCGAAATCCTGCGCGGCAGGCCATACTTAACACGTTCCGCTGCGTTCGTTAACAGATAGTTCAGGATCTTGCTGCTCTCCTCAACTGGAAGCTCCGCATTTTCCCCGAAATGATCCTCCAGGTTGGCCATCATCTGCTGCCAGGATTGGGCGGGTAGCAAGCCGGGTTGATAAGCAATGTGACAGCTGCCACATTCAGCCTGATAAAGCGGGGATTCCACTTTTTCGATAACGGGTTTCGAGCCTCCAAGCCAACGCCTGAAATGACCCCGATCATCGTCATCCTCCTCATGCTCCCATTCCGCCACGACCAGTCCGGTCAGGCCGATAAAAATGGCTATCAGACAAATTCCAAGGATGGTTTTGTTAAATTTCATCTTTTTTACCTCTATCTGTTTCTATATAGCTTGATTAGTGATCGCGGAGAAAGGCCAGCAGATCCCCTTTCTCCTGGGGGGTGCACTCCCGGCCCAGGGTCCACTTGCAATTGCGTTTCAGCCATTTTTCGATCTTGCGGGTATCGGTGAGCCGCTGCGGATTGACTGAGGGTGCCATCGGTTCGATGGGTTTGCCGGTTCGGTTGTGTTTACCCGATTTGCTCAGGTCGTTTGTATGACATAGAGCGCAGTTGCGTAGCTGGCCCGATTGCGGATTTGGGAACTCCTTGTTCCATATGATCTCTCCACCTGTTGAGCTGAAATCCCCACTGCCCATTTGCCGATAGCCCATCTGTAATTCGGCAATGGCATCTGCCTGAGTCATCCAGGGTGTTGCTATCAGGATTGCTGTTATCCCGTTGATGATGAGTTTTCTCATGAACTGATTAGCCTTTGTGATTGGCGGGTTTGCGGCCGTTAAACATAGCCCTGACCAGGTTTTCCCGGTGCATCAGACTCCCCAGAACTACCCCGAAGAGATGAACCACCACGAGCGCCAGAGTGAGGTTGGCGAAGAATTCGTGGACCTCTTCCAACAGATGGTCATCCCATATGCCGTAGTTGCTGAACGGCTCCGCCAGCGGCCCGAAGCCTTCTACGCCATAGATGGCCAGACCGCTTATGCAAGAGAGCAGCAGGCTGATCAGCAAGGCAATGATCATCAGACCCCCGGCCGGATTATGCCCGAGATATCGTTTGGCCCTGACGGCAAGGAGCTGTTTTAAATAGGTGATTGCCTCACGGGGCGGCCGGACGAAATCGGCAAAGCGTGCATGGCGGGTGCCGATGAATCCCCACAGCAGGCGAATTGCCAGGAGCAGCATAATGGTATATCCGGCATAGACATGCAGGTCCAGGAATTCGTCCTCGGTCAACCAGGTAACCGCAAAGGCCGTTACCAGGGTCCAGTGGAACAGCCGTATCAGCGGGTCCCACACCTTGATCTGTTTTTGCTTGGGCATGACTTAACTCCTGCAATTTTTTAATGGTATGGTTGAAGAGTAGAGAGTTAAGCTGAATTCAAACTGAAAGGGCGCATGCCCGAATTGCGATAAACCAACCCCATGACTGAGAAGGAATACCGGATGACCCCGAGAATATTGCCGTTACTTTTATTACTGCTGCTCTGGCTCAATGGTTGTGGCTTGCAGCCCAAGGTCTCTCCAACCGAGGAGCAGAGCAGGGTCGAATATGATCTGCTCATCAACCTTCCCGCGGAACCCATCGATTACCAGGAGACCATCCGGCCGATCCTGGATCGACGCTGCGTGGTCTGCCATGGCTGCTATGATGCCCCTTGTCAGTTAAAACTCAGCTCCATGGAGGGATTGCGTCGCGGTGCCAGTCCAGTCAAGGTGTATGACGGTGCACGCATCAAACCCATGGCGCCTACGCGACTGTTTGTCGATGCCAAGATGCCAGAGGAGTGGCGTGAGAAGGGGTTTCATGGGGTCATGCATGAGCAGGGCAGCCATGCTGACGCTGAGAGCAACCTGGATGACTCGGTAATCTACCAGATGCTCAGACTCAAACAGCTGCACCCGCAGCCTCGTGTTGGCATGTTGTCGGATGAGGTCGACGTCACCCTCGATCGGGAGCAGACCTGCCCGACCCGGGAGACCGTGGAGGCCTATGCCGAGGAGCATCCCCTCTGGGGTATGCCCTATGGCCTGCCAAACCTGCGTGACGACGAGTACCGGCTGCTGGTGCAGTGGATTGCTCAGGGCGCGCCGGGAGAGGATGTTGCGCGATCCTCGGAGATCGCCATCCCTCAGATCGAGCGCTGGTATCGTTTCCTGAACCGTTCCGACCTGAAGCATAGACTGGCTGCTAGATATATCTATGAACACCTGTTTCAGGCACATATCCATCTTGCGGGCACGGGTCCGAGGGAGTTTTATCGTCTGGTGCGATCGGCCACATCCAGTGGACAGCCGGTAGACGAGATCGCCAGCCTGCGTCCCTATGACGATCCTGGCCGGCAGTTCTACTATCGACTTGTCCCCTATCAACCCAGTGTGGTGCTCAAGGATCATAACGTCTACGAATGGTCGGATGCCCGACTGCAGCGCTATAAGGAGCTATTTATCGCCCCGGATTATGCGGTGACGGAGTTTCCCGGCTACGCGCTGGGGATCGCCTCCAATCCGTTCAAGACCTTTGCCCAAATTCCGCTGGAATCCCGCTATCGTTTCCTGATCGACGATGCGAAGTACTTTATCGAAGGGTTCATCAAGGGGCCGGTCTGCCGCGGCCAGGTCGCCCTGAATGTCATCGAGGAGCAATTCTGGGTCTTTTTCATCGACCCTGAAGCTAAAACACTCGGTAACGATAGCGCCTTTGTGCATGCCCAGGCCGATCTGTTGCAGATGCCGGCCAACATAGATACCCTGAATTTTTTCAGTATCTGGACCGACTACTGGGAGCGGGAGAAACAATACCTCGAAGTCCGTGAGGGGCATTTTGAGGATGTGCGGAAGCGGGAGCTGGATAAGGCGCTGGCGTATATCTGGGATGGAGAGGGAAGCAACCCGAATGCCGCCCTGACGGTCTTTCGTCACTTTGACTCGGCATCGGTGCGGCATGGCCTGCAGGGCAACTATCCGGAGACCGCCTGGATCATCGACTACCCGCTGTTTGAACGGATCCATTACCTGCTGGTTGCCGGATTTGACGTCTACGGCAGTGTCGGTCACCAATTGAACACGCGTCTCTACATGGACTTTCTGCGCATGGAAGGCGAGATCTTTTTCCTTGCCCTTCTGCCGGTGGAAGACCGCCGCCGCATTCGTGATGCCTGGTATGTGGGTATTCATGCCCAGGTAGACAGTCGATTTGACCAACCCATGAAATGGCTGGAGGTCGATTCGGTTGGTGGTTACCAGACCGATGATCCACAAAGGGAGCTCTATCAGGCCCTGGAGTCGCGTCTGGGCAAAGTGGCGGGCAAGCTTGACTACATCAATCGGTGTGGTCTGAATGAGTGTCAGGGGGAGATGCCGCAACAGCAGGAACTGGATGTCGATCTTGCCATGCAGCGGCTGGTAGCGGTGCGTGGTGAGATCATGGAGGTGTTTCCCGACGTCTCATTTGTCAGGGTCGTCAATGGCCTGAATGGGGAAGATGATCTGGCCTATACTCTGGTGCGTAATAAAGCCTATACAAATCTTACCCGCATGCTGGAGGATGAGGATCGGCGAGATCGCAGCAATGACAGCCTGACCGTGTTAAAAGGGCTTGAAGGCTCCTATCCGAATTTCTTTTTTGTCGTGAAGCGAGAAGAGATAGAGGCCTTTGTAGACCGGTTTACCCAAATCACCCATCGCAAGGAGTACGAGGCATTTGTGGCGCTGTATGGCATACGCCGTACCAATCAGCGGTTCTGGGAACATGCGGACTGGTTCCATGACTGGAGTGAGCGTAACGGGCCTGTGGTGGCGGGTATCTACGATCTCAACCGCTATCGGAATAGATAGAGGATTTTGGATGGATTATTATCAACCGTTACAATCACAAATTCTGCATAAATACAGGCTCAGAAAACCATGATGAAGAAGTTAACCATCCTGTTGGCCCTTGCAACCCTATCTTTCGTTTGTTCCGCCGAGAAGGGGCAGTCGATCATGTTTGAAGAGCAGGAACATCCCATTACTCAGGCACCGGCGGTGGAGGAGCAGTCTCAGGGAGACAGGTGTGAAGCCTTGAGCAAGAAAATCGAGAGCCTGAAAGGGAACCCGCAACGCAGACATGCCGCCATGCAGCAATTCAAGCTGGAGTGCGCGGAGAGATACTAACTCAAGTTTCGGAGTTCAGTTGCTCCAATGAGATATCAAGCGGAGAGGGAGATAGCGTTTTGAGAGCGTCTGGGGCCATAGGAAGGCCGCAGTCGAGCGTACAGGGATAGTATTAACAGCGTGTCTCAAAACGCTATCTCCCTCTCCGCTCCCCGGTTGAACTCCGAAACTTGAGATACTAAGAATAGTGCTCAATGGTCTCTGACATACGGGACGATCAATACATGACGGAAGGGTTGGGGCGTTTCAAGCTATTCCGCCAGTCCAGAAGATGAAGGCGACAAAACCGACCGCACCTAAAAGAACCATCCATATGGACCAAAAACAGAGCCATCTGTGATCCTGACATTCGTGTTCGAAGGGGCAAGCTTTCCTGAACGGACAATGGCTTCTGGACATGATACTGACTCCAATTACATAGGCATAATATTCTACTCATTGGAGATGGCGCAATGACATACGTCATTATCCTAGAATCCTCAGTTGAACACCGTGAAGGGTGCGCTTGTGGTGGTGCAGGGCAAGGCACAACGATGCGGAATGGTTATTCTATTGCAAGGAGTTGTAACGTAGCCATGCGCCGCCACAAGCGTGCCATTCGCGGTGTAGCGTTGCTCAGCCAATAGGTGAAACCCTTCCATTTGGAAACACCTTGTCCCTGCTTTTCTCCATGGAGACGCAGATCAATTAATCAGTCAGTTTCAAAGATGTAGAAGATGTCTCCCCCCGGGGAGCTGCCTGACTCGGTCTGGATCTGCAACCGCTCTGTCAGATCGTAGCGCAGACGCAGTATGGTCTCCCGTGAGGCCAGTTCGTTGACGTACTGGATGTAGAGACGCGGGGAGAGATAGGTGCCAGCCACCACCGAGGCTTCGGCGAGGGTGCTCTCGGTCTCCAGGCGAAGCTCTTCCAGGCCAAACTGGCGGCCGATCTCCTCGGTTATGCTGCCGGCGCCGCTGGCCATCATGGCCGCGCTAAGACCGATGTTGCCACCGGTCTCGCCGGGGGGACGGCCAGTGAGCAGATAGGAGATGACCTCACTCTTGTTCATTGCCGGGGTGGAGAATAGAGTCAAGTTCGGCGATTTCAGGCTGCCGGTCACCCGTACGCCCGCTGTGACTTCGCCCGCTTCACGTACCGCCCGCACGTCAAGCCCTGGATTGTCCACCGGGCTGTCGGCAAACAGGGCATAGCCGCGTTCGATCTTGAGATCCTGTCCATAGGCCCGGTAGGTGCCCTCGGTTATGCCGATGCGTCCACGACCCATGACGGCCCGGCCCGGTTCATCGATCACCTGGAGGTTGCCGGTAAGTTTCGCCCGCAGGCCCAGGCCATCGAAGCTCACCCGGTCACCCAGGATGATGCGCAATGTGGTGTGAAAACGTGGGTCCATCCGTTGTTCCGATGAGCTGTCTCCACCCACTATCACCAGATCGGAGGAGCTGGTTACCGCGGATTCAGGCAATTTCCGCAGCCGGATACGGGCATAGGGGATATGGATTTCACCAGCCAGATCGGTGCGCTCCCGGCTGTGCTCGATGCTGAAATCCGGGGAGAGATGCACCTCCGCCTCTGGAATATTCAGCGCCACCCAATCCTTACCCTGAATCCGCAGTTTACTAGGGAAGCCCCGCTCAGCCTGTAGCAGGACTTCGCCGTTCAGGTTCAGCGTGCCTTTGCCGGACTCGACCGAGCCTTCCAGTTTCAGGCGATCCAGATCGGAGGCCAGTGCCCGCAGGGTGATCGCACGCAGCTCGATACCTGCTTGCGGGATATCCACTGCCCCACCTTGCAGTTCAGCCTGCCCTTGTAGACTGGGTTTGTCTAAACGTCCGGCCAGGCTGAAATCGGCCAGAATCCGGCCGCGTACATTCTGCAGATTGGGCGCCACCACCGAGATCAGCCC
>JBDLIF010000088.1:0-8775 GCA_039714955.1 Pseudomonadota bacterium
AGAGGAGCAGACCTCCCGCGATCATCTTGTGGGAGAGCTTCAGAGAGGCAACTGGATTGAACAGCTTCCATAGGGGCGCCCTGGGAAGCTTACCCTGATTGATTTGGGCGTAGAGGAGTTCGGCATCACGCACCTGTTCAGGCGTTGCACGCCTACGCACCGACATGTATTCGACGATGTGGCCATTGCTGTACAAAGGCGTTACGTTGGCCTGAACCCAGTAGTGGTCCCCATTCTTCGCCCGGTTCTTGACGATCCCGGTCCAAGGCTTTCCTGCCCGCAGGGTATCCCAGAGATCCTGAAACGCCGCCGGCGGCATATCGGGATGGCGCAAGATATTGTGGTTCTTACCGATCAGCTCAGCCTCGGAGAAGCCCGCGATCTCGATGAAGGCGCTGTTGGCATAGGTGATCAGACCTTTCAGATCGGTCTTGGAGACGATGATCATATCGTCTCGCATGGAGATCTCTCTGCCGGTTACAGGCTCATTGATTTTCATGAGGCATCTCTACAATCGGGGATTACGCATAATATTCAGAACTCTTCCCATTCATCACTCTCTTCAACCTGCGAAGGGATACTGGTTACGGTGGCCGCTGGCTGTTGTGCCTTAGTAGCTGATCGCGGTACCGATTTTGATACTACAGGACGTGAATTGACTGAAGGCGCCGCCGCGGATTGTGACGGGACTCTGCGAGCTTGCGGCTTGCTGCTACCCCCAGTAACCGAAAAGAAGTTCATCATCTGATCCATCTCCCGCGCCTTTTCGCTCATGGACGCGGCGGCGGCCGAGGTCTGCTCCGCCAGGGCGGCATTCTGCTGGGTCACCTCGTCCATACTGGTCACCGCCTGATTCACCTGATCGATACCGGCCGACTGCTGCTGACTGGCGGCGGCGATCTCGGAGATAATATCCCCCACCTTCTTCACGCTGATCACTATCTCATTCAGGGTTTCGCCGGACTCGTTCACCAGTTGAGCCCCTGTCTTGACCTTGCCGGCGCTGTCCTGAATCAGCTCCTTGATCTCCTTCGCGGCGGTGGCGCTGCGTCCGGCCAGATTGCGCACCTCGGTGGCCACCACGGCAAAACCACGCCCTTGCTCCCCGGCGCGGGCCGCCTCGACCGAGGCGTTGAGGGCCAGCAGGTTGGTCTGGAAGGCGATCTCGTCGATGACGCCGATGATCTCGGCGATCTTGTTGCTGGAGCCATTGATCGCATCCATCGCCTCCACCGCCCGGCTGACCACATCGCCACCATGCTCGGCGGTCTGCCTGGCGCTGGCGGCCAGCTGGTTGGCCTGCTGGGCGTTGTCGGCATTGTTGCGCACCGTGCTGGTGAGCTGCTCCATGCTGGAGGCGGTCTCCTGCAGGCTGCTGGCCTGTTGCTCGGTGCGGGATGAGAGATTGTTGTTGCCGGAAGAGATCTCACTGGAGGCGGTGGTGATCACATCCGCGGATTCACGCAGGTCGACCACGATCTTATCCAGATTGGCGATGGTTTCGTTGACACTGTTCTTCACCTCCCCGAAGGTGCCGACATAGTCACGTTGTATGGGTTGGGTGAGATCCCCTTGCGCCACCTTACGCATAGCAGTGGCGATATCGGAAAAGACATTGTCGATGCCGTCGATCAGCTCATTGATGCCGCTGCCCAGTTGCTGAAAGAAGCCCTCTTTACCCTGCAGATCGATACGCTGGGTCAGGTCTCCCGATTTTGCCGCGGCGACGATGTCATCGATCTCCTGCTCCACCAGTAGCTCATCCGTGATGTCGTTCCACTGGGTGATCCTGCCATGATAATCCCCCTCGGCATCGTAGACGGGGCTGGTGTTGAGCCTGAAGGTGTGGCCCCAGGCTTTGAACATAGAGACCTTGGGCTCGGTGAGCTTCTTGGAATACATCTTCCGCAGCTCCTCTCCCGGGAAGAAGTCGGCCAGACTGGTGCCGATCAGGTCATCGGTCTTGAAACTGCGCCCCTCTTTGCGAATGTACTCGCCCAACTCGTCGAACTGCTTGTGCGCCGCCCTGTTCATGAAGATCAGTGAATTGAACTTATCAGAGAGGGTCACGCTGCTGGAGACATTCTCCAGGGCGATCTTGACCCGCAGGTTCTCGGTCATGGCCTCCTTCACCTCATGCAGGTCGTAACCCAGCCGGGACTGCATGGTCAGCATGGACTTGAGCAGGTCGCCGGTCTCGTCGTCCCGCTCAATCACAAAGTCGTTGTCATAGTTCCCATAGGCGATGTTGTGCGCGATCTCTACCGCCTGTTGAATGGGTTTGGCCAGGGAACGGCTGATCAACAAGGCGATACCGAAGCCCAGCAACAGGGCCATGCCGCCCAGGAGTAGGGCCATGTTACGGATTGCCGCCATCTGAGCGACAAAGTCGCCGCGATCCATGACGGTCTGCAACACGCCAATGTTGTTGCCGGCGTAATCCTGCACTGCCTGCAGATGAACCGCCAAATGCGTTCCATCCCGCTCGATCCCGGAGGTCAGTGGTTCTCCCGCCAACACCCGCTCGGCCGCTTCGGGAGACACCTCGACAGCTTGGGTCAGTGTGCTGGCAAAGGTCTCCATGCCAGGCTCCTTTTTCAGCAGCAGGGTCAGGTCAATACCGTTTTTCTCCTTGAAGCTATCGAAGAAGGGTTGGCCAAAGGACATACCGAACTCAATCGAACCGAGATGTCTGTCGCCCTGAAAGACCGGCACCACACCACGGATACCGAGCCCGAAGACCCCTACTTCCATGCCCGTGACCGGGGTGCGCTCCGCGTTGGTCTTGATAACCGTCTTACGGATGGCTGAGAGGTCATCACCGAATTTACTGAGTTTGTGAATGCGTAGAAACGAGAAGGCCGGCGGCTTGTGGAACTGCATCTGACGCACACCGTAATCGGCCTTCAGCTTGATAAAGGAGGCTTGAAACAGTTCAGCCAGCCGCTCCCTGTCTTCCGCGGCAAAGGCCTGCTGGGTCTCCGGCATCTCCGCCACCAGACTGGCCATTGCGGCGGCGAGCTTGCCCTCCGCCTCGATGCCGGCGATGACGCTCTGATGCACCTTGAGCAATTCGTGATCTTCCGCCTTGGCGATGATGCCGGAGAAACTCCAGAGCCCGCCACCGATCAGCGCGCCACTGACCAGCAGGATCAGACCCAAAATGGATGCACTTAAACGCCAGCGGATGGAGGTGCTGCGCAACTTGTGAATCCAGCTGGCCACACGCCCCTTTTTCAAGCTCGCCTTTTTCGCGTTGATATCCCGATAGAGCGCCTCGGCCCCGGCGATCTGTTGCCGGCTCGGTTTGGTGCGCACCGACATGTATTCAGTGACCCGGCCGTTCTCCATCACTGGCGAGACAGTGGCCCTGACCCAGTAGAAGTCACCGTTCTTGCAACGGTTCTTGACGATACCAACCCAAGGCTTGCCCTGCTTCACGGTGTTCCAAAGATCCTCGAACGCCTCCGGCGGCATGTCGGGATGGCGCACCATATTATGATTCCTGCCGATCAGTTCCTCCTTGCTGAAGCCACTGATCTCGATAAACGCCTTATTGGCGTAGGTGATAATACCCTTCAGGTCGGTGCGCGATGCCAGAATCGCGTCTTCCTTCATGGTCTGTTCATTATTGGTGACTGGTTGATTGACCTTCACTCTGGTGCTCCCGCTAATTCAAATGCCCGCCTCAGGCGGCATCCTCACTGTTCTGTTCGGTCTCTGTGTCCTGGTTCAGCAGCTTGTCCACATCCAGCAGCATGACCATCTTGCCTTCTGCCGCCGCTCCGGCTCGTCCCTGGCCTCCCGCGGGTCGCTCTTGCGCTCCATGCGCCCGCGACATTTGTGCGTCCCTGTACGGCACACTTGCACCTCCCTGTACGACGTCCGCCAATCCGGAGATGAACTCGGTTGGCACACCCCCACCAAACTGGGGCGCGTTTCGGATGCTGCTCTGTTGGGCGTTGAGCACATCGGATACCTCATCCACTACCACACCGATATTTTTTTCGCTGCTGGCGCCCTTCACCCGCAACACAATCACCACGGTGTCCTTGCTGTAGTCCCTGAGTTGCATACCCAGGCGTTGTCGCATGTCGAAGATGGGTACGATGGAGCCGCGCAGATTGAGCACGCCCTTCACATATTCCGGTGAATTCGGAATCCGGGTAACACTCTCCCAGCCGCGGATCTCCCGCACCCGCAGGATATCCACGCCATAGTCCTCGTCCCCCAGACGGAAGGTGAGGTACTCGGAACCCCGGCTCTCATTACTCAATGGGTTAACTGACTGTAAGTCACTCATGTCGAAGCCTCTGCGTCATGCGCTTCTCTTCAGATTTTCTTCATCCTGCCGGTTCGCCAGACGCAGCAGACCGGGGATATCCAGGATCAGGGATACGGAACCATCACCCAGGATGGTGGCGCCCGAAATGCCCTCCACTCGCTGATAGTTGGCTTCGAGGGATTTGATCACCACCTGTTGCTGACCAAGCAGATCGTCCACAAACAATCCGCAGTGACGGCCATCCCCCTCCACCACCACCAGCAGGCCTTCATACAGATGGGTGGCATGGGGGTTCTCTATGCCGAACAGTTTGTGCAGGCGCAGGATCGGCAGGTATTCATCCCGCAGCTTGAAGGTCTCGCCACGGCCCGCCACCCGTTTGATCTGCTCCTCCTTCACCTGGGTCGACTCGAGAATGGAGACCAGGGGTACAATGTAGGTCTCATCGGCCACCGTCACGGTCTGGCCATCCAGGATGGCGAGGGTCAGAGGCAACCTGATGATGATGGCGGAACCCTTGCCGGGTTCGGATTCGATCTCGATACTGCCGCCCAGTTCGTTGATGTTCTTGCGTACCACATCCATGCCGACACCGCGGCCTGAGACATCGCTCACCACATCGGCGGTGGAGAAGCCGGCCTGGAAAATCAACTCATGGATCTGCCTGTCACTGAGGTTGTGGTCGGCATCGATGAGGCCCTTATCTATGGCATTGCCCTCGATCTTCTCCCGGTTGAGTCCTTTGCCATCGTCACGGATCTCGATGACGATGTTGCCGCCCTTATGAAAGGCATTGAGATTGATGGTACCGGTCTCCGGTTTGCCGGCAGCCAGCCGCTCCCCGGGCATCTCAATGCCGTGATCGAGACTGTTGCGCACCAGATGAACCAGGGGATCGCCGATCTTCTCGATAACGGTCTTATCCACTTCGGTGTTCTCACCGGTCATCTTCAGTTCGATCTTTTTACCCATCTTGCTGCTGAGATCATGCACCAGACGGGGAAAACGGCTGAAGGTAAAACTGATGGGGAGCATGCGCACCTGCATCACGCTCTCCTGCAGTTCGCGGGTGTGCCGTTCCAGTTGACTCAAGCCCTCGTTCAGGCGCTCCAGCTTGTCCATGGAGAAATCATCACCCAGCATGCTCAGCATCGACTGGGTAATAACCAGTTCGCCCACCATGTTGATGAGTCCGTCGATCTTGGAGATATCGACCCGAATGGAACTGCCTCCACCACTGCCGGACGCCGCCTTACGGCGCTCTCCCTTACCACGGTTCTGGACTGGGGGCGCTGCCTGCATGGCTGGCTTGTCCGCTTCACTCAGCACCTCCTTCCGCGGGTCATCAGGCCGGCTGTTGGATGTTTCCGGGACCTCAGCAAGGATCGGCATTATCGCCAGCTCACAGTCATCATCTACCCAGGCAAAGATCTCATCTATGGCCGCTCTGGAGGTTTCACTGACTAGATGTAGATTCCAGGAGAGATAACTCTCTTCGGGCTCGAAACTCGCCAGTGGAGGCAGGGCGGAGATATCACCGACTACCTTCAATTCACCCAGTTCAGCCAGTTCCCTGATGATTCGCAATGGGTCGTTGCCCGTCCGCAGCATATGCGTCAGCGGGCGGAAAACAATATGCCAACCCACCTGATTGTCGGCTGTTGCAGTCTCGCGGGCACCGGCTTCAACCATGGCGCGATCGGCTGATGGCTCATCCGCCCTGCTGTTAAGCATCTGCTCCAATTCAGACTGCTGAGCCTGAACCCTCTCCTCATCCACCTCGCCCCCCTCTCGGGTAGCGGTGAGCATGTCACGCAGGATATCCACGGAGCGAAGCAGGGCATCCACTGCTTCGGCCGTGAGCGGACGCCGCCCATCCCGCATTTCGTCAAGCAGGGTCTCCATCACATGTGTAAAGTTGGAGATAGCGTTGAAACCGAAGGTCCCGCTGCCTCCCTTTATGGAATGGGCGGCACGAAAGATCGCATTGATCTCTTCATCATCCAGGGTACCCGGGTCCATGTTGAGCAACCCATTCTCCATAATATCCAGGCCTTCAAAACTCTCTTCAAAGAAAACCTGATGGAATTGCGCCATATCGATAGACATGCGGCATCCCCCGGTCTAAGTGTTCATTGCAAACGACATGATCAGCCAAGCACTTTTTTTATCGTGGCCAGCAATTGATCTGGATTAAAGGGCTTGACGATCCAGCCCGTCGCCCCGGCGGATTTACCAGCCTGTTTTTTATCGCTGGCCGATTCGGTAGTCAGCATCAGTAGAGGGGTGAATTTGTAACTGGGAAGCATGCGCAGCTGTTTGATCAGGCTGATACCGTCCATATTCGGCATATTGACATCCGTGAGTACCAGATTGACGCTTCGGCCCTTCGCAACATTCAAGGCCTCAACACCATCCGCTGCCTCAATCACTTCATAACCAGCCCCTTTGAGGGTAAAAGAGACCATCTGGCGCATGGAGGCTGAATCATCTACCGCAAGAATACTTGCCATGCTTAACTCCTGGATTTGATTTTGAACTCACTGTCAGCAAGTTATTGCGAGAGGGGGATCGATTGAGTTAAGGGATGCCAAACTGGCGCCCAAGAGACAAGCCCCCCGATTTCAAGAGGCTATCGGCCTGGGAAAAGCCTTCTTTAGAAGGGGTGGGGAATAAGAATTTATTTATTCAACTGGAGCATCAGAAAGGCAGATTCATGCAGCTTGCATAAGGCATCAGATCAGGTTGTCAGGGAATTTCTGGGCGATGCGATGAAACTCATCCTGCAGCGACGCATAGGCATCCGTCACCACAGGATCAAATCTGGCGCCCTGCTGACCGAGAATGAATGAGGTCGCTTCCGCATGGGTACAGGGCTCTTTATAGACCCGCCGGGAAATTAATGCGTCATAGACATCCGCCAGCGCCATGAGACGTCCCGCCACCGGAATAGCCTCGCCTTTCAGGCCTGCAGGATACCCGGCGCCATCCCAACGCTCATGGTGATTGAGGGCGATTTCTCTCGCCACCTTGAGAAAAGAGGTGCTGCCCAACTCCTCTTCGGCACGCAACAGCGCCTCATAGCCATAGACCGTATGTTTCTTCATCTCCTCCCACTCAGACTTATCCAGCTTGCCCGGTTTCAGGAGGATACGGTCTGGCACTCCGACCTTGCCGATGTCATGCAATGGTGCCGATTTAAAGAGCAGGTCTATGGTCTTATCATCAAGATGATCCCGAAACTTAGGGTGATCTTTCAGGTGCTCCGAAAGCAGTTGTATATAGTGCTGGGTGCGACGTATATGATCACCCGTCTCGCTGTCCCGGGTCTCAGCGAGAGAGGCCATACAGAAGATGGCGACATCCTGGGTTCTGGATATCTCGAGCGTACGTTCACGGATAAGTTGCTCCAGGATCAAATTCTGATCCTCTAATACCCTGCGCGCCTGGGTCAGGGCCAGGTGAGTCTTGACCCTGCTGAGCACAATCGGTGGACTGATAGGCTTGGTGATATAGTCCACCGCCCCCATGTCAAACCCACGTATCTGGTCATCCACCTCGTTTTTCACGGTAAGAAATATAACCGGAATACCCGCCGTCCGTTCGTTGGCCTTTAGCCGGCGGCAGACCTCATATCCGTCCATGCCGGACATCAAGACATCCAGCAGAATCAGATCTGACACTGGTGCGGTCAAGCTCCGTATCAGCGCCTGCTCACCATCCTTTGCCACGGTGACTCGATACTCAACCTGCAGCAAATCCACCAGCATATCGAGATAAAAGCCCTCATCATCCACCACCAGGATACAAGGCTTGCTCTCTTCCATGATCGTCTCTCCTCATTAGCTTGTTTGCATACCACTCTTGCAGTATCCGCAGTGTGGTCAAGGCATCGTCATATTCATATTCCGCCATCTGACCTTGCAATTGACTCATCAGTTCCTGGATCTCTTTTTCCGAGGTATCCACAACAACCTGCAATGTCTTTAATACCACCTTAGCCTCTGTATCACCAGCCTGCAGATAACCTGACAATCGATCGATAATCGACATGATCCTGTCTGCTGAGGCACTATCCCCAGGTTCTTTGCGTGATGGACCCAGCTCATCGGCAGCCTCCCATTGCCCCTGTGAACCTTTCAACCCACGAAAGACCCTCATGGCCTCTTCACAAAATTTCTGTTTCCGGTCCTCTATCACTTCGGGGTCAAGCTGCCTGATGGCATCATCCAATGCTTGGGCCGCATTTTGCAGATCCCGTGCCCCAACACTTCCCGAGACCCCCTGAAGTGTATGTGTGATGTGTTGCGCCTCAGTGACATCGCCCTCGGCCAATGCCTTGTCGATCCGCGCGCAACAGTCGCTGTGATAGTGATTAAAATTTTTGAGCAATTTGGCCAGCAACGCGCGGTTGCCACCGATATATCTGTCCACCCATGCCAGATCGATGCCTGGAAGATTATCAGACACTAGCTGTGCATGCTCCCTAT
>JBDLIF010000089.1:0-8773 GCA_039714955.1 Pseudomonadota bacterium
TTTTTTCTTATTCTGAATCCTTCCAAACAGAGGGAAAGGTATTTTTACGCACAAAGAAATAATTTGACTCACTTGTAAAGATCTTGCTCACTCAAGGATTTATGGCGGGGTACACTAGACCCACGATAGTCCAAGCAGTACCGCATAACGTATGCCCTTGCCGGTTCCGATGAAAAGGGTTGCCGGTAGCAGTCTGATCCCGCTCCAGCCGGCAGCCAGGCAGAGGGGATCGCCGATCACGGGTAACCAGGAAAAGAGCAGAACCGGACTGCCTCGGCTTGAGATGCGCTCCAGTGCCTGCTGATGGTGGGGTTTGTTCAGTCCCTTGCCGGGAAAACGCCTGGCCAGCCACCAGCCGATCAGCCAACTGCTCAAGCCGCCGAGTGTGTTGCCCAGTGTGGCGATCAGCCAATACTCCCCTTGCAATTCCGGTTGCTGGTGGACCGCGAATAACAGCATGGCCTCCGATCCCCCGGGTAGGAGCGTGGAGGCGAGAAAACTGCCGATGAACAGCGCAGCCGGGCCATTTGGATCGGTCAGGATTTCTGCAAACACCAGCATCGATGGGAAGGGTGGCGGCGGAAGTCCTCTGGCACCGTCTGGCGGGTGATCTCCTCGCAATTCCCGTTACGCATGATCTCTGGGTCGAGTTTGAATTTTCGGCGATTGGTGGAGAAGAAGAGTTCACCACCCTGTTTGAGGAGTGACAGGCTGGCAGTGATCAATCTAGCCTGGTCTCGCTGCACATCCAGGGTCGCCTGCATCTTTTTGGAGTTTGAGAAACTGGGGGGGTCGAGCACGATCAGGCCAAACTGTCTGCGCTCACGTACGGCTTGTTCGAGGTAGTCGAAGGCATCAGTGCGTTTGAATTCATGCTGGGTGGAATCGAGTCCGTTCATCCGCAGGTTACGTCTAGCCCAGGCCAGGTAGGTGTTTGACAGGTCGACACTGGTAACCGCATGGGCCCTGCCGGCCGCGGCATAGACGCTGAAGCTGCCGGTATAGGCAAATAGGTTCAAGACGCGCTTGCCCGCTGACCTGTCCCGCACCAGGGCGCGGGTGTTGCGGTGATCCAGAAACAGTCCGGTGTCCAGGTAGCTGTACAGATCAACTTCAAAGGCCAGACCGGCTTCGTGGACGGTAAAAGGCTGACCCTGGCTAGCGGTTTTTTCATATTGGTTGAGACCTCTTTGGCGCTGTCGAGTTTTGAAGGCCAGCTCTTGTGGTCCGATCTCAAATACCTCGCACATCGTTTGAGCTATGAGCGCTTCCTGCTCCCTGTCCTGCTCTTCGAAGCCCTTTCTCGTGAATGTTTGTGCATGTACCCGTCCCTCATACCAGTCGATCGCAAGGGGGAATTCCGGGATATCCCGGTCATAGATTCGGTAACAGCTTATTCCACGCCGTCGCGCCCATTTGCTCCAGTGGCGCTGATTCTTCCGCAGGCGGTTTGCGAATGCGGCAATATCCATCAATATTGTCTGGGCCGGTTGGGCAGTCGCCAGGCGGCCAGCGTCAGGCAGCACCAGCCGGTGATGAAGGCCAGACCGCCGAAAGGCGTGATCATGCCAAGTGTGCGGTTACCGGTCAGGGCCAGCAGATAGAGGCTGCCGGAGAAGAGCAGGATGCCGATGAGAAATGACCAACCGGACCATTGGAGAAGCCTGGAGCCCTGCTGCAGGGCGAGCAGGCCAACGACCAGCAGAGCGAGGCTGTGCAGGGCCTGATAGTCAACTGCCTTGCGCCACCATTCGAGGTGTTGGGCTGGGAGCTGGTTTTCCAGGCCGTGCGCACCAAAGGCGCCCAGGATGACACAAAGCATGCCGCTGACAGCACCCATGATAAGGAGACTTCTTCCCATCAGTTCCGTTCCAGTTGTTCAATGGATTCAGCGGCAATCTCACGCACGTCAGGGTGCTCATCCTGCAACAGTTTACCGAGCAGGGCTAGGGCTTGGTCGCTGTCAATCAGGCCCAGGTAGTGAGCGGTATCGGCCCGTATGTTTGCCTCGCCGGAATGAGCAAGCCGCTGGAGACTGGGGAGTCCATGCAGCAAGGCGGGGTTGCCCCGCAGGTCCTCCAGCACCACGCCAATGCCGATTCTGACACTCATGGGAGTGAGGGCGTCTTCCAGCAGACCCAGTAGTTCAACGAGCGAGCTGGGGTTTTGTTCGATGGAGCTGGCAACTTTGTGGGGGCGTTGTGTCTCGAGTAGATGGCTGTAGTACAGATCCAGACCGGAACCTTGTGTGGCATGCTGGGTCCAGCTAGCCAGTTCCGTGAAGGTTTGCGCCCCATCGAGTTCAAAAGGGCCGATACGGCACCAGGGAACGCTACGCACACCCAGCTGCTGCGCGGTTTCCGGGTGAATCATGATATTTATAACCTCGAGACGTCCGAGTTCACCTCTCTTGAGTAATTGACTCAGGCCTTGCAAAACAACCGGGCAGTGTGCACAGCCGGGAGCTATCAAAAGGAGTGCGTCGGGTGGTTGGTTTGGCATCCTGAATACCGGTTTATAAAGGCTGTCACTTTACCGGAACTGATGAAGGGTGCAATAAACTGGCTTGGTTTAAGTATTGATGAGTGATTTCTAATATACCAAAAGAGATAGAAAGAGGGATTATTGGGATAGTGTCGTCCGAGTTGCACAGACTCCACATAACGCTGAATGGGGTATTTTTCTTTCAGAAATAAATGCTTACAAAGTAGAGTGAAATGGTTGGTATTTTAATGGGCTAGAACAAATAAGTGCAGTTTATGAGGCCTCATTAAAAAATTGTTTGGCGCATCCCCAGTGAAAACCGTATTGTTTGGCGTCCTGATCGCCGCTGTGCCCTTGTGTGGAGCGAATTTCCTGGCAATCCAGGTCTGGATGATCGGGACCGTTTCATGGTTGTAGTTGCCATTTTGGAACTGAGCCAGGAAAAGAGAAAACTGAATGATATCGGGTGGTTAACCCGGTTGATCTTCTTGAGCCGTGGCGTGTTGCGGCGGCTGAATCACTGCAGTGAAACCTAGGAGAAAAAACCATGCCAACATTTGTGCGTACTGAGAAGTGCGATGGCTGCAAAGGCCAGGACAGGACCGCATGCATGTACATCTGCCCTCACGACCTCATGAAACTGGACAAAGACGGTTCTGAGACCGGCCATGCCATGAAGTCTTTCAACCAGGAGCCTGAGCAGTGCTGGGAGTGTTACTCCTGCATCAAGATCTGCCCGCAGCAGGCCATCGAAGCACGTCCTTACGCTGATATCGTACCTCTGGGTGGTTCTGTACAGCCTCTGCGCGGTACCGATTCCATCATGTGGACCATCAAGTTCCGTAACGGCACCATGAAGCGCTTCAAATTCCCGATCCGCACCACACCGGAAGGTTCCATTGATCCCTACGGCGGCAAGGCTGCAGCGGACATGGCCAAGATCGGCGAGCCAGGCTTCTTCAATCATATGGAGCAAAACGGCTATCGCGCTGGTGATCCCAGTGAGCTTATCTGCAAATAAGCTGGATTAAGACGGAATCTTTAAAGAAATTAGATTAATTAGAGGTATTTCAAATGGCTGAATTCGGAAATCCCGAAGTCATCGAAGAAGAAGTTGACATCCTGTTGATCGGTGGCGGTATGGCCTGCAGTGGCACCGCATACGAGATCGGTCCCTGGATCGATGCCGCTGGTGGCGACATCAAAGTGAAATTGGTTGACAAGGCCGCCATGGACCGTTCTGGTGCTGTTGCCCAAGGTCTGTCCGCTATCAACACCTACATTGGCCCCGAGCAGGATCCCGCGGACTACGCCCGCATGGTCTCCAACGACCTGATGGGCATCACCCGCGACGATCTGGCTTACGACCTGGGTCGCCACGTTGACGAATCCGTACATCTGTTCGAAGAGTGGGGTCTGCCCATCTGGAAGACCGATGAGAACGGCGAACGTTTTGACGGCTCCAAAGGCATGACCTCCCTGAAAGAGGGTGGTAAGCCTGTACGTTCCGGTAAGTGGCAGATCATGATCAACGGCGAATCCTACAAGTGGATCGTCGCTGAGGCTGCTAAAAAGGCTCTGGGTATGGACAATATCCAGGAGCGTATCTTCATCGTTAAGTTGGTCAACGACAAGAACGATTCCAACCGCATCGCCGGTGCTGTTGGTTTCTCGGTTCGTGAGCACAAGCTGTACGTCTTCAAGGCCAAGGCTATCCTGCTGGCTGCCGGTGGTTGCGTGAACATCTTCCGCCCCCGCTCCGTGGGTGAGGGTCAGGGCCGTGCCTGGTACCCGGTCTGGAATGCCGGTTCCACCTACGCCATGGCGGCTGAGGCTGGCGCTGAGCTGACCCTGATGGAAAATCGCTTCGTACCTACCCGTTTCAAGGACGGTTACGGTCCTGTAGGCGCCTGGTTCCTGCTGTTCAAATCTCAGGCTACCAACGCCTTCGGCGAGACCTACATGACTCGCAACAAGGAGATGCTGGACGACTATCCTCCTTACGGCCAGGCTGCCGTTCCTGCTTCCTGCCTGCGTAACCACCTGATGCTGAAAGAGATGAAGGAAGGTCGTGGTCCCATCTGGATGGACACCGTTACCGCCCTCGCCAACCTGCGTGAGACCCTCTCTCCCCGCGAGGTTAAGCATCTGGAAGCCGAGGCATGGGAAGACTTTCTCGATATGTGTATCGGCCAGTGTGGTATCTGGGCCGGTGAGAACATCGAACCGGAGAAGAAGAACTCCGAGTTGATGCCCACCGAACCCTACCTGCTGGGCTCTCACTCCGGTTGCTGCGGCATCTGGGTCTCCGGTCCTGACGATGTAGGCGCTCCCACCGAAGAGACTGAAGCTGGCGTGCCTGAGCACCTGCCTTCCGGTTGGAACTGGGGTTACCGTGCCATGACCACCGTAAAGGGTCTTTTCACCGCTGGCGACGGCGTAGGTGCTTCCGGTCACAAATTCTCCTCCGGTTCCCACGCCGAGGGTCGTATGTGCGCCAAGTCCATGGTCAAGTTCGTCATGGACAACAAGGACTTCAAGCCTGAGCTGGATACCAGTGTTGACGAGTTGGTCGAAGAGATCTACCGTCCGGTGCGTAACTTCCTGGAGCACAAGGACTACTCCACGGCTATCGATGTGAATCCCAACTACATCACCCCGCGCATGCTGCAGTTCCGTCTGCAGAAGGCCATGGATGAGTATGTGGCCGGTGTTGCTACCTATTACACCACCAACGCCAACATGCTGGAAGTTGCCGAGCACAAGCTGAATGATCTGAAGGAAGACGCGCTGAAAATGCGTGCGAAAGACCTTCACGAGTTACTGCGTGCCTGGGAAAACTATCACCGCATCCTGACGGCTGAAGCCCACATGAAACACATTCAGTTCCGCGAGGAGTCTCGTTATCCGGGCTTCTACTACCGCGCCGACAAGAACTTTGTCGACGAGGAGAACTGGAAGTGCTTCGTCAACTCCATCTACGACAAAGAGACCAAGACCTACAAATGTTTCAAGCGTGCTCATGTCGATCTGGTGGACAAGTCCAAGCTGTTCAAGTAAGTCTTACTTGATAGCCTGATGGCTTGAAGGGTCCGGGTGCCGCAAGGTACCCGGACTTTTTTGTCTTAATGAGGCTATAAAAGAATATCTGTTACTTTGATTTGATGGTTTATGACTATTAAATCCACTCTTTCAGCGGTAATTGATACCCTTTTACAGTTTATAATTGATGGTTCGATAGATATTCCGGGGACGAGCGATGAGTGAAAAATTTGATGTACCCTTCAAGAGCGATCTGGTGCCGACGATCCTGGATCCCAATGCGGAAATCCAGTTCAGGTGCCACAAAGGGATCTCCTGCTTTAATGCCTGCTGCAAGCATGCGGATATTCAACTGACGCCCTACGATATCATTCGCCTGAAAGACGGCCTGGGGCTTTCCGGTACGGAAGTTCTCAAACAGCATACCGTTCCATTCGAAATGGATAAGGATGGCATGCCCGGCGTCAAACTGCGCACTGACGATGATGGGGCCTGTCTGTTCGTGACGGACGAGGGCTGCAGTGTCTATGCGGATCGCCCTACGGCCTGCCGTTATTATCCTGTTGGGCATATGGCGGTGCATATGGCCGGAACGACTGAGGATGAGACGCGCTTCTTTCTGGTTAAGGAGGATCACTGCAAGGGGCATGAGGAGGACCGCTCCATCACCATCAGTGACTACCGCAAGGAGCAGCAGGTTGAGCAGTACGACCATATCAACAAGGAATGGATGCAGCTCATCCTGAAGAAGAAATCGGCCGGGCCGACGATCGGCCGCCCCTCGGACACCAGTCTTCAATTCTTTTTCATGTGCGCTTACGATATTGACCGGTTTCGCCGTTATGTCCTGAGTGATGCCTTCCGCGCCTCCTATGATCTGGAAGAGAGCTTCTATGAGACGATGGAAAAAGAGGATGTTGCACTGATGCAATTCGGTGCGCGTCTGTTAAAACAGGTGCTGTTCGGCGATCAGACCATCCCGGAAAAAGGCGGTGCTGCTGAGAAACGACTCGAAGAGAGAAGAGAGCTTCTGGAATTACGCCGGAAGGCTGAAATAGAGCTCCATGAGCAGAAGAAAGAGCAGGATATGAAGGACGCCATGTCCTGATACGCTTTACTGCTTATCTGAAAAAGCCGTGCCAAAGAGCACGGCTTTTTTATCTCAAGTTTCGGAGTTCAAACGGTGAGCGGAGAGGGAGATAGCGTTTTGAGACACGCTGTTAATACTCTCCCTGTACGCTCGACTGCGGCCTTCCATGGCCGCAGACGCTCTCAAAACGCTATCTCCCTCTCCGCTTGATATCTTATTGGAGTAGCTGAACTCCGAAACTTGAGTTTTTATGTTGGATTGCTCATGTTTCGTTGTCGCATGTGGCTGATTTTAGTACTCATCAATACACCACACTAGCGTTAAGCACATCGGTTTTTGCCGCCATGATGAAGTCATTACGGTGTAAGCCACCAAGGCTGTGGGACCACCAGGTGACAGTGACCTTCCCCCATTCAGTGAGTATGGATGGGTGGTGATTTTCCTCTTCAGCCAAACGGCCAACCTGGTTGGTAAAGCTTAATGCAGCAGTGAAATCGCTGAAGACAAAACCCTTTTCCAGTTGATCAATACCATCTCTCTGTACGACGCGCCAATCTGAGAGCTGACCCAATAGCGCGGTAACTTCACTCGGGCCAAGGCGGACAGCATCCTTTCCACCAACATCACATTTTTCTCTCGATAGTTCGTTCATGCTATTCATTTCTCTGTTCCGTGGGCTCGTATTATAGTTAAACAGATGAAACGCTCCTCTGACGGTATATTTGTTCTATAAATGCTAAGGAAATGAGGTCATTTGGTGGATATCTTATGAACAAAAAATGCGTCCTGATTGTTGATGACTCAAGAACTGCCAGGCAGGTCCTGGAAAGAAGACTGACGGCCTTTGAGATCGATGTTGTCACGGTAGGTTCCGCGGTTAACGCGATCGATTACCTCTATGGCAATACGCCGGACGCTGTTTTCATGGACTATGAAATGCCGGGGATGGATGGATTTCAAGCCCTCAAAATCATCAAATCCAACCCTGAAACCGCGATGATCCCGGTCATGATGTATACCTCGAAGGCAGGTGATATTGCATTGAGTGAGGCGCGTGCGCTGGGTGCAATAGGTGTGCTTCCCAAGGAGATGGAGGCGCAGGACCTGGACTCAGTGATCGAAAAGCTGCATCTGTTGCCAACCCAGCAGTCACTGGTGAAAAGTTTAAAAGCAGAGGACAGGGGCTCAGAAACCCCCACGGGATTTCATGGCGAGGCCGCTTCCGCCGACAATGTGACCTACCTGGATGAGTCTGATTTTCAGCGGGATAAAGTGGAGTATCCCACTGAAACCTATGATGAATCGGTTTTTCTGTTAAAACGTCAGTCGCGCATCTTCCAGAAGCAGTTGGAGTCCGTTGAAAATAAGCTGCTGGATTCCATTGGCAAGGCGTTGACTGTCTTGCGAGATGAATTTTACGAGGCAAAGGCGCAGCGCGAAGGGATGTTGGAGGTACCCAGAAGATCATTGAGGTGGATATTGCTGGCTAATCTGTTGGTAGTGCTGTTGGTGGGCTATCTCGTATGGCGGCAGATAGAGATGCCTGTTGGTGAGCGAGCCGAACGGATTGTGGGAGTGGAATCCGAACTGAGCGATCTCAAACAGCAGGTGTGGCACCTGGAGGCCTCAGTCAAAGAGAGCAATAATGCATCCAGCGACATGCCCTCAAGCACTGAAGCCGAAGCGGCACTGGTGGCCAGAAACGAGATCGATCTATTGACCTGGGCGGCCAATCGCGGGACCGAGTTCCGCTATGGGGAGAATCCGTTCGATGATGTGCGTGTCGCCTGGCTCTCTGAGCTGGTCAATCAACTGCATATGGCCGGGTTCGAGGGTACGATAAATCTGAAGGCCAATTATGCAAGTTTCTGTCTTTCCAAGAGTGAGACCGGTGGGCTGGTCCTGGCTAAAGAGCAGATGCCGTTTGACGACTGTCTGTTTTCGACGGCAGCGGGGGCAAAGGATTTTACCCAGAGCAGCTATCAGACCCTGGGGTTTGCCAATTATCTCAACTCCCTGTCGGCGGAAGATGCCTTAGCCATCGAGATTTTCGTTGAATCGGATGAGCATGGTGATCCCGTTGCAGCCTATCCGGAGAGCTATGCGGTGAAGACGGCCGGAGAGTGGAACAGGATCGCCGGCCAAAACCAGCGCATC
>JBDLIF010000090.1:0-8749 GCA_039714955.1 Pseudomonadota bacterium
CAGCAACCTGCCATTTTTCTCATACACCGCCCAACCCCGCATGGGCATGAGATGCTGGAGAAACCCAAGGGCCGACACCAGCTCAACCGGCTGCTGCACCACGGGTAATACCTGCTGCTCCCGGTTGAGCTTGCCGAGTTCCAGCTTGAGGTAGGCGACAGTCAGTTCCAGTCGGCGCCAGCTCCATAAGGGATAACTGACCAGCACCCCTAGCAGGGCCACCGCGGGGGGATACCAGAGGCGAAAACCATGCAGTAACACCAGGCTGGCCGCCAGCAGCAGGATTGCGCTAATCACTGTCACTACCGGTACCAGGCGGGTGGGAAAATAGGGGTAGAGAAAAAAGGGTAGGGTCACCAACAGTCCGCTGCAGACGAAGTAGGCCAACTCTCCCACCCGGGATATGGTCCCCTTGCCGCGCAGCAGGTCCAGGATATTTGCATTGATCTCCACCCCGGACATGGGTTTACCCTGGGCCGAGACCGGTGTGGGAAGCACATCCCCCAAGCCGGTCGCAGTCACGCCAACCAGCACGATACGATCGCGAAAGGCATCAGGCAGAAAATCACCCTTCAATACCTGGGAGTAGGAGTAGCGCGGATAGTGGCCGGACGGTCCGGTGAAAGGGATAAGGCGATAGGAGTGGCGACTGATCGATTGAGTATCCGAGATACTCTGCGCCCGGCTGGATTGCAGTGGCCATTCATCGGGTGCCAGCCAGTGCAGCAGGGAGAGCATCATATGTGGCCAGAAGGCCTGTCCCAGACCTTCGTAGAGGAAGATGCCGCGGGCCATCCCGTCCGCGTCCAGGTCCATGTGCATATGCCCCAGGCCGGCCGCGACTGCGGCGAGCCCCGACATCGGCATCGTTTCCACCAGCTGGCCACCCAGGCGGTACTCCTCCATGATGACCGGAAAAAAGACCCGGCCACTGGCCGCCACGGACTGAATCAGCTGGCGGTCGCCTGCCCGGTTGTGTAGATCCGCCTCGGCAAACAGTATGTCCATGGCGATCGCCCTGGCCCCAGCCTCGGTCAGCACATCGACCAGCTGGGCGTGGATTCCCCGTGGCCAGGGCCAGCGGCCGAAATCGGCAAGGCTCTTCTCATCGATCGCGACGATGACGATATCTTCCGCCGGCGGTTTGGACCAGAGGTCGATCTGCAGGTCATAGAGCAGCTGGTCCCAACGCCACAGCCAGCCGCTGGCCGCCAGTAACATCGCGAGCAGCAGCAGGGAGAGTGCGGTCAGAAAGCGCTCGGTCAGACCAAGGCTGAGGTTGGGTTCCTTCATGCTATCCGCAAAGCCGGTTTAGCGTCCGGGCAACTCGATACGGTAGAGGCCGGAGTGGCTCTCCTGGTCTTCGGCCTTGAACAGGGCATCTACCCGTACATAGAGCCTGCCTTGCCAATAGATCGGGATGACCAGCCGTGGATTACTGCCGATGCGTTCGAACAGCGGATCCTGAAAATCGGTATCCCGCGCCAGCAGTAGGCGGTAACCCCAAGCATCTGCTACCCGACTCCAGCGAAATTCCATCCAGCCGGGGCCAAACCGGGGTGGCTCGAGCTTGGGGCTGAGTAGCAGGGGGGGTTGAGGCACAGGTTCCGGCTCTGGTTCTGGCTCCTGGACAGTTTCTGCTAGCCGCTCATTCACCAGCAAACCATGTTCAGCGTTCAAGCCCTCCAGTCCCAACGCGTCAATGCCCCGTACCTGAAACAGATAGCTTCCGGCCGTTAGATCCGCGAAAGCATGACTTGCCTGATCCACCCGAGCCTCAGACAACACCGCATCAGCCTGATCAGCCAATAACAGTTTCACCCGATAGTAGATAGCCTCTTCCAGGGGCTGCCAGGATAACTTGAGACTACCCGCATCAACCTGAGCAGGAAGCCCTGATAGATCCGGGGGATCCAACAACCTGCTGGGGGGAGCTGGCACCCCACCGGGTTCAATCAAAGTTCCGAAACCAGCTGCCACCTCTTGAGTTTCACCAGCAGCCGAGACCGCAACACCTCCCTCGAATACCTCATTACGGGTCAACCCGCTGTCCGCCTCCACTCCAACCCGGAATCCCGTTCCCCGCACCATGGTAACCGCGGCCGGGGTATGTATTTCATATCTTGAACCACTACCCTGTAGAGGCTTGACTCGGCTTTCCACCCGGCCACGCTGAATGCGCAAGCGGGTATCGATCATACCGGTCTCTCCAAATGACGACAGGGTGTCCAGGGTCACCTCACTCTTTGGCCCCATGAGTAGGCGGGAGCCGTTGGCAAACCGGATGGATATCACCCCAGAGGGCCCGGTCAGGAGCCTGTCCCCGACCAGCAATAGGTCCTGCGTACCCTGCTGCAGGATTGACTCTAACCCTCCCCGAAACAAAGTGGCCTCGCCGCGTAAAAAAACAACCTGCGCCGCTGCTGGTGCTTGCTGTAGCCACTCGAGAGGGATCCGGATCTCTGTGCCGATAGGGATCGTCCGATCCTTCTCGATGTTGTTATGCGCCTGTAACTGAGTTGGAGTGATCTCCGGTTTGAGAAAACGTGCACTGATACCAGATAGGGTCTCTCCCGGTCGAATACGGTAGACAAAATCATCCGCCTGCAGCAATGCAGGGAGAAACAGTAGTAACAGCAGGAAAAGGCGCTGGTACCACAAGAATTCGATTTGATGTAGGTTGCTCATTATCCAGAGTCAAATAGTTGCTGGTGACATTCGACTGCGTGTTTGAACTGTGATCACTTTTTACAACTTTTGATACCACTCAGCCGTCCGATAACTGCTCCAGACGGTATCCCTGGTGATATATCGCTTTTAAGCGCCAACCGTTTTCAGGCACCAGGCCCAGTTTGCGGCGTAATCGACTGATGTGGGTATCCACCGTGCGGGTAACCAGTTCGGGACCGAAGCCCCAGATGGTCTCGAGCAGATGATCCCGTGAGAGCAATCGTCCGATGTTTGTGAGCAGCATCCAGGCAAGTTGAAACTCCTTTTCGGTCATCTCTATGGCTTCATCCGCCAATAGAACCTGTTTCGTCCCCTTGTCCAGTTTAAACTGGCCGATTTCCAGCTTTTCGGTACGTCCACCGTGGCCCGCATGACGCCTTGCCAGGGCCTTTACCCGCGCCAGGGTCACCTCTCTTGAGACCGGTTTCGCCAGATAGTCGTCCGCCCCTTTCTCCAGAGCCTCCACGATATCGGCTTCACTGTCTCGATGGGTGATGAAGAAAACCGGCGTGTCCAGTTCCAGATCTCCGCGAATCCAGGCCAATAGTTCAATGCCGGAAGACTGGGGCAGCTCCCAATCCATGATCAGCAGATCATAACTTTCATGACGCAACTTTTTAACGAAGGCATCCGCATTGCCGAAGGTATGACAGACATGATCTTCCGCCTCCAGCCACTCCTTTAGTACGCCGGACTGTACCGGATCATCTTCTAGACAGGCGATGCGCATTTATCTACCCTTCCTGTCCTTGTGCTCCGTCAAGATTGTATTGATGGAGCACTAGAACCCAAATGTGAAAGAAAAGGCAACGATGCATCTTCTACATCGTTGCCTTTTCATATCCAACACAGCAGCGGCCTTATTTCACCTGGATCTCAACACGACGGTTCATGGCGCGACCCCCTGAGGTCCCATTGTCCGCAATCGGCTGGGATTCACCCAGACCCTTGGAGGAGAGCTTGGCCGGGTCTACCCCCTGGCTCTGCAGATAATCCGCGACAGCACTGGCCCGCTTTTCCGAAAGGCTCTGATTGTAGGCGGCTGCACCGGAGGAATCGGTGTGGCCGATAACCTGGATGCTCTGGAAGTCTGAGCGAGAGTTAAGCGAGGCTGCAACCTGGTCAAGAATATCTTTCGAATCAGCAGTCAGCTCACCCTTGTTCAGTTCAAACTGGACTTTGTCTAGGATGATCTCCACGGCACAGCCTACGGAATCCACCTTGGCGCCAGCCGGCGTGCCTGGGCATTTATCCGCATGATCCGCTACACCGTCGCCGTCGGAATCCAGCGCACAACCCTGGGCATCTACTTTTGCCCCTTGCGGTGTACCCGGGCATTTATCCATATCGTCGGTCACGCCATCGCCATCGGTGTCCAGCGCACAGCCATCTGCATCCACCTTGGTATCTTTCGGCGTATCCGGACACTTATCCAAAGGATCCGCCACGCCATCCATATCGGCATCCCCGAAGCAGCTAGGATCGATGGGTAAACCGGCATCGCGATAAGTGGTAGTCCAGCATTCGCCATCACCGGTGCGCACCACGCTGCCCAGATCCGTCCCCTCGTGCAGAAAACCCTTTTCCGCCAGGGCTGGGCCAGCGATGACCATCGGCACCAGCACCAATGCCAGTTTTTTCAATCTAAATTGCATAACTACCTCCCAGTAGTATTAAGAATTGATTAATCTTCGCATAAAATCTTTATGCGGCCGTTTCCTGAAAAAGGTGGATATCGCGCTGCGGATAGGGAATATTGAGACCCTCTTTATCAAATGCGGTTTTAATCGTTTCAAGAAGATCCGCGCGGGTTGTCCAGTAGTCCGCGGACTTAACCCAGGGACGCACGGCGAAATCAACACTACTCTCTCCTAACTCCAACAGCATGACGGTTTGCGCCGGGTCTTTCAGTACCCTGTCATTCGCGGTCAGAATTTCATTGATCAGGTCGCGGGCTTTCTTGATGTCATCACCGTAGCCAATGCCGATGACCAGATCGATACGGCGGGTCGTCCGTGCTGAGTAGTTGATGATCGTCCCGCCGTATATCTGGGCGTTCGGCATGGTGACTTCGCGGTTGTCACCGGTTTTCAACATCGTGTGGAAGATGCGGATCTCTTCCACCACCCCCATAGTTCCACCGGCCTCGATAAAATCACCCAGTTTGAAGGGGCGGAAGATTATCAACATCACGCCCGCCGCAAAGCTGGAGAGTGAATCCTTCAGGGCCAGGCCAACCGCCAGGCCGGCAGCACCGAGAATCGCCAGGGCGGATGTGGTATTGACCCCCAACTGCTCCAAGGCAGCCAGGACAACAACCGCTAACAGGGCAGCATAAGCGATATTACCGAGAAAGTTGACCAGCATAGGGTCAACCTTGCCTTTCTTCATGACCTTACCCAGGGCCTTGGTCAACAACCCTGCTAACCAACGTCCCAGGATAAAAACCAGGAGCGCCAGAACTATCTTGGTGCCCCAGGGGATTAGATAAGTATTGAGAATGGTTTCAAGTGATATTTCCATCTTGCTTTCTCCAAAACGGTTTATTATTTCAATGGAACATGGTTAGGCCATTGACTACGCTTCATAAATCCTACAACAAACAGGACTAAGATATTCATGTTCAGTATTTACCCTACGAGTTTTACCAAAATCTTAAAGGATGCTCCACTCTTTGTGTTAGTTGTCGCATGTGAAGAATTGTAAACTCAGCTACACAGGAACCTCCCTCAAAGGAACAACTACATGCTGCCCGAAGCCTGTGGTTCGGCAGTTACCATGCCGTACTTTCCTCCCACTCCCTGGCACAACATACACAAAACCTGGAAGCCAACCTCTGCTGCTCGCTTATCCTCCATGATCAGGACGGAAATGACGTACAGAAACTGAGACGTTTGACCTGCCTTGCTCGCGCAGAAAAGGTCGATTCGATTGAACCCCATCTAAGTGCAGGAAGAAACGAAGCTGTTGGAGGAGTTGAACACTCTCAGGAACACCACTAATGACTCGTCTGGCTCGAACCTTCACATTATTGGAGCGGACTGTTTGGACCTGGATCTCATCAATAAAGATCGGCTCTCCCGGTTGATGCATACAGAACCCACCTTGGCTTTTGAACATTTCATCACTCTGTCTGGTTCTTGGTTGACCAGTTTATAACCTTAACAATTATGTGGTAGAAATAACCTACCATTTCACTTTACTATTCCCTCATACAATTACCTACTATTTTACTCAGTCTTATTGGGAGCAGTATGATGAGCATTGAAATACCCACACGTGATGGTGATGGCTACCTCACCGACATGAATATTTGGACGCCGGAGATTGCCCGCGCCATGGCGGAAGCGGATGACTTCGAACTCACCAACGAACGGTGGGAACAGATTCTCAAGGCCCGTGAATATTATGAAGAGCACGCGGTGGTCCCACCGATTCGGAAGTTCTCCAAATACCTTGGTGCCGATAAAAAAGAGATGTTCAAGCTCTGGCTGACCGGCCCGATGAAACCCATCACCAAATATGGCGGACTGCCGAAACCCACCGGCTGCGTATAACCAACCGATCTCTCCATCCCGGGGGAGCTGATGAGAATATGACTCTCAGCTCCTACCCGCTTTCCCCAATCTGCCCTGGCGACTGAGACAATTGCCAGCGCCTGACGCTTTCGACCCCTGCCTGCTTCGGCTACCATAGCCTGCGATCTTTCCGCAGGAGTATTGTCCCATGACCAGTCCAGCCATCCTGGGCCCCTTAAACAATCTGCATGAAATGCAGGCCCAACTGCTGGAATCACTGCCGCAGGCAGATGCAGCTCGACAATTTCATCCTGACCTCGGCTCCCTCAACTGGCTGTTTGGAGCTGGCGTCTACCAGGAACTCTACTGGCTGCGTGAAGTTCTCACTGGAGATACTGATCTCTCCCAACGGGTCGAGCGGTTGTTCCGACTTGACGCCCTTCCACTGCATGAGCAGTGTGCCCAGCTACCTCCCAAAGACCATCTGCTCAACTGGGGAAGGGAGATACAGGAGGAACACCTGCTGCGGCTGGCCAATCCTGGCATACTGCCAAATCATCAGCTGCTGGCAAATGAGCGTCTCCAGTGGTTTCTACTGCAGGAGCAGGCCAAGCGTTATGAGACCATGCTGCTGCTGCTCAACCTGCGCAGCTTGCAGCGCGGCGATCACAGCTACCAGGTCGAGAGCCCACTGATTCCCGCCCCACCCAGATGGGAGACCAAAGAACTTTCGCAGGGCCATTACCGAATTGGAGCCCGCAACCAACCCGAGGCCTATGACAACGAGCTGCCACCTCAAGCCGTGGAATTGAGCAGCTACCGCATCGCCCTGCAGCCTGTTTCAAACAGCCAGTTCCTCACCTTCATGCAGTCTGGCGGATACCGCAACATGGAGCTCTGGTCAGAGGCAGGAGGGGACTGGCGGCAATCGGCCCAACAGCGCCATCCCATGTATTGGCGACAGGATCATAGTGGAAACTGGTATAGTGTCGGCATCAACGGTCCCAGCGATCTACCACCGGACGAACCCGTCACTGGTATCAGTCAATATGAAGCCCAGGCCTTTGCAACCTGGGCCGGTTCGCTGGGAGACGAGTATGCCGGTGCGGTCCTGCAGCATGAATATCAGTGGGAGCTGGCGGCCCGCTCAGGCGTCATCAAGCAGATTGGCAGGGCCTGGGAATGGTGCAGCAACATATTTCACCCCTACCCGGAGTTTCAGCCCTTTCCGGATGAAACCACCTCGATGACCGATTTCCGACAAAGACAAATCAGCCTGCGTGGTGGAAGCATACATACTCAGAAGCTATTACGCCGCGCCAGCATGCGCCATAGGGCGCCCGCGGCACAAGGCTTTCAGCTCAGCGGCCTACGACTGGTGTTTCCCGCCCGGCATAGGTGGAGTTAAGTAAGAACTGAACTCATCAATTTCAGAGTCACCCTCTCAACCAAGACTTAAGCGATTAAAGATTCCCCAAATGCTGCCACCAAACCGGTTAGGAGCAGACTGGAACTAGCTATGGGTATTCATTCGATCATGGGACCATCTCTACAGGGGATCCAAAGTGGACTCCAGGGAATGCGTCGTGTCGCCTCTGAAATAGCCAGTACCTCACAGATCAAGGAGACAAGGCCCACCGATCTTTCCCGCGCCATGGTGGAGATGCAACAACACGCTATTCAAACCAAGACCTCCATGAAGGCCTTACAAAGCGCTGACAAGGCCTTGGGTACGCTGTTCGACGAACATGTCTAGTACCTCAGGCAAACCGCATCGATAGATCCACTGCATCGACATCCTTCGTCAGATCACCCACCGAAATATAATCGACACCTGTCTCCGCAATGGCCCGGACAGTCTGCAGATTGATGCCACCTGAAGCCTCCAGGCGGGCCCTGCCAGCGTTGATACGAACCGCATGGCGTAGCTGAGCAAGTGTAAAGTTATCCAGCAGCACCCGCTCTGCCCCAGCTTGAAGCGCCTCTTCCAGTTCCACCAACGATTCCACTTCAATCTCAATGCCAACCCCTACGGGAGCCAGCTCCTGAGCAGTGTGCAGCGCCGAAGCAATAGAGCCCGCGGCATGGATATGATTCTCCTTAATCAGGATTGCATCATAGAGGCCCTTACGGTGATTAAAACAGCCCCCACAACTTACCGCATACTTCTGCTGCAGCCTGAGTCCGGGAAGTGTCTTTCTGGTATCGAGCACTTTGGCATGGGTACCTGCCACCCGATCGGCGTAGATCTTTGCCCTGGTTGCCGTGCCAGACAACGTCTGCAGATAGTTGAGGGCAGTTCGCTCTCCACTCAGTAGGGCACGAGTATTACCCTCGAGTGTACAGACAAGCTGCCCAGATTGAAGCTCTTCTCCATCCGCAGCCAGCCATTGAATCCGCATGGCAGGATCAAGCTGGTCAAAGACCTCATTAAACCATGCCACACCACACAAAGTGGCCAGCTCCCTGCAAGTAACCTCAACCTTCGACCTTGCGTCAGC